>LUZL01000179.1 GCA_001603615.1 Bacteroidales bacterium Bact_20
GATACCTCATCTATAATAGATTCTATATCTCTACTTCTCTCTCTTCCTCGTGTATATGGTACTACGCAATAACTACAGAAATTATTACAACCACGCATAATAGATACATAGGCAGATATACCATTTGTGTCATAGCGAGTAGGTAAAATATCTGCATATGTCTCATCTTCGCAGAGCATTGTGTTTATTATTTTATTATCTCTCTCTACTTCGCTTATGATTTCTGGTAAGCTTCTATAAACATCTGGTCCTGCTAATAAATCTAACATTGGCAGCTCATCAAGCAATTTTTCTTTTAAGCTCTCTGCCATGCAGCCAATGATACCTATCTTGATGGAAGGATTTATTTTTTTCAAAGAATTTAATTGTCTAATTCTAGCCTTCACTCTGTCCTCAGCATGTTCTCTAATGCTACAAGTATTTAATAATATTATATCGGCATTTTGAGGGTTTTCACTTTGCAAATAACCATTCCTCAGCATAATAGATGCTACTATTTCGCTATCTACTACATTCATTTGACAACCATAAGTTTCTATATAAAAAGTTTTCATCTTCAGCGTTTTTACACTCTAACAAATGTATTTGCAAAATTACACTTAAAAAATGAATTGCATAGATGATATAAATTACATTTTTATTATTTTAGATTTAATATTAATAGAAAATGCAAAATAAATTATTCTATATTTTAATAAGAAATAAATTCCATAAACTCTCTTGCAGAAGATGAGAAAGTAAAAGCTTCTGTTATCATAAATGCATTCTGGGGATCTATCATAAAAGGGTAAGCGAATTTAGCTAGTTCTAGTCTATTAGAGTCAAAGGTGAAATAAGAAAGTAATGATTTCAGTTGATAAGCATTGATACCATTTTTTCTTATAGCATCCTTTGATATAGCAAGTTTATTAGAATCGAAAGCTTGATTTTGCAAAATAGAACACAGACTATTGAATACTTCTGGATACATGCCCGAATATGCATATACTGGACTAGGTTGTGGATTTGGAATGTTATTACCATAATGATGACCTGGAGGGTTGCCATGAGGATGCTCAGGGAGCAAAGTATAACGCTGTTCTATAATATATCCACCATTTCTCAAAAATTTTAATCCAATAAATTCATTGTTTTTAATAAATATCCTACATCTGTATTGTAAAACCATAGTATTAAAAGGACCTACGTTGTAATAAATATCAATATTTTGCTCTCCACCAGGTAATCTAGATATATAAAATGGTGAAAAGCCGGAAGTTGATAATCTGCCATTAATATAAACATAAGACTGCACATTGGCTGGTGGCGTAGAAATACTTAATTCAGCACTAAATAATGATAGGCTTATAGCAAAAATGATAAAAAATAATTTAGCTTTCATAATTTTTTTTTAATTAGCTATGTGAAAAAATTGTGCCAAAAAAAAATTATCCTTTTATCAGGAAATATTTTTTCTTAAAAATTTGACCAATTTTCAAGCTAATATCAAAGAAAATCAATTTGCTATCACCGTTTCGTTCAATATTTTTAATAGCCTCATCAATGATTTTAGTAATGTCGGGGATTGTATCATCGGCGATAAATTTTTTAAAATCTTGCACAAACTTTTCATCTAATTCATTCAGTATCAATGAGGTAGGAATATTATGATTAACAAGCCAAATAGCATCTAAATACTGTGAGCATTGCAAGAGCATCATTTTTTGTATATCTCTTCCATAAGAATTAAATTCGGTAGCTAAATCAAGTAAATCATATGCTTTCATTTGAAAAGCTAATCTCATCCATTTTATGAAAAAATCATTAATTAAAATAGGTATAGTATCTTTGTGTAAATCGTCTACTATGCGAGGCAAATTATTCCCGTAAGTAAAAACTAATTTTTGAGCATCTGCATTTTCTATATTAAATAGTTCAGTAAGAGTAGCTACGGACTCTTCAGGTGATGGAGCGGGCAAATGAATAATTTGCATTCTAGATTTAATAGTATCTAAAACTTTATCTAAATTATCAGTAATGCCAATAAAAAGAGTATTAGCAGGAGGTTCTTCTATAATTTTTAATAATTTAGGAGCAGCTGCGTGAAATAGTTTTTCCATTTCCCAGATGATAAAAATCTTGTATTTACCCTCATAGCTGCTTTCTTGAGCGATATTGACTATTCTATCACAATCTTCAGCAGAGATTATTGCTTGACTATTAGCTGTATCTATAAATTTTATCCAACTATTTATTTCTATAATTCCATGATTTTGCTGTAGAAAATCAGTCCATTCTTGAAAATAATCATCAGAGCAATTTTTATTTTTTCTTTTAATAATAGGAAAATAATAATGAATATCTAAATGATTATACTCTGAGACTTTTTTACAACTTAAGCATTCATTACAAGCTTCTAAAATACCATTTTCATTGCTTTGAGGATTAGAACATTCTAATAGCTGAGCAATAGATTTAGCTAATAAAAAAGAACATTCGCTCATCTTTTGAGAAAGAAGTATAGCATGAGGAAGCCTTTTATCAGCATACTGCCTGCTAATATTATCAAAAATATTCCTATGCCAACTTAATATGTTTTGAGACATTAGTACCAATTAAAAATTAAAAAAATTTATTAAAAGCAAAAATAGTAAAAAAATACTAAAAAATTATTTAAAAGCTGTTTCGCTAAGTCCTTTACCAGAAAGCTTTAGTTCATCAAAATAAGATGGCACCTCTTTTTTCATAAACTTATCTACATATAATTTAGCCAAATATAGACTAAGCATAAAACCTTGACCACGCAATCCTACGAAAAGTCCATTATCAGGATCTATTATCATACGAGGTTCAGTATAATAGCCACTCCATACACTTTGGAATTGTACAGAGCTAAGCATTGGTATCCAGTCGCAAAATACTTCTGAAATGATATTAAAAAATTCCTTTGTATTAAGTTTTATATTTTTATAAGAATCAGCAGCATCTACAGCAGGAGAAGCACAACCAATGATTTGTCCTGTTTCATACAATTGCTGCCCATACACAGCACTAAAACCTTTAAATTTTCGTCTATCTATTAGCATATCTAAGCTATCACCATTTTTGCCAAGATATGGTAATCTACGAGTGATAAAAGCTTGGTGTCTAACAGCATATAATCCTGGGAACATATCAAGCATATTAGCAAACTTTTCTGCTTCATCACCAAGAGCATTTACGAAATGAACAGCTTCAAATTCAATATATGAGCCATTGCTCATTTTAACAGTAGCTATAAATTTATTATTCTTCTTATTCACAGAGATCAGACTTGCATCTTCATAAATAGTACCACCATTTTCTAAACCTATTCTGCGAACGAGGTCTACAGTTTTACCTGGATTAGCTTGCCAACATTCTCTAGTAATAAAAGCTGCCTGATATGTATCTAGAGATGGATTAAAATAAGGACTTATCTCTTTAGAGAAATCTTTTGGAGCTACTTCATACACATCTGACCACCCTTTAGATGCTTCTAAAGATTTGTAAGTAGCATCATCATGAGCAAAATTGACATATACAGTAGGTTTAAAATTAATATTTTTATATTCATTTAGCTCTTTAAAAATTTCTAAATTGTGTCTAGCAATATCTGATAGCTCAGGAATAGAAAAAGCTGGACGTCCACCAGCTATATTTCTCCATGAAGATCCTTTTTCGTAATTGATCATAACAGGATTCATACCTGCCTCGGCAAAATATCTAAATAAAGAACTACCAGCCATACCACCACCAGCTATCAATACTTGCACTTGTCTATGTTCTACTTCTTTTTTTGTACCCAATGGTATAATTTTTTCATTCACATTACGAGGATACAATTCTCCCATAAGAATTTGATTAGACAATGGGCCACGAGGAGTAGCATCCCCTACTAGTGTGATGCCATCACTAGCTAATTTCATCCTTAATCTACGAATACATCTTTTGCCTCTACATGGTCCCATACCTAGTCTGGTATTATGTTTCACATCCATTACAGACACAAATTTCCTCTCACCAACAAAATCTAATATCTCATTGTAAGTGATATCCTCACAATGACAAATATAGGGATCTTCTATTTCTACGATTTCATTATATTGTTTTAGACTTAATTTATCAGGATATTGTTGCTTAGGAATTAACCCCCTGATAGTAGTAATATCTGCCTCACTAAGCTTATTATCAATCCTCACTCTAGCCACATTAGTTTTATTAGGTTTCATCAATATTTTTTCTATTTCACCTTCAGCGATTTTATTAGCATAATTATCTACAAGATATACAGGTATATTCTCCTCTAAAAAGTGCTCTGTGGGAATAAATACTTTATTTTTATTAAGATTAAATCCTACAATAGCCAAGCCAGGACACTGATATACACAATCAAAGCAGCCAGTACATTTATCATAATCAATAATAGGCACTGTAGATGTACTAGATTTACTAATAGCATTTTGTGAACAAGAAAAAACACAAGGATTGCATGCAAAACCATATAAACAATCTATAACCACAAAAGGTTTATTTTTCCTCTCTTCACTCGGGAGAGCAGGAGTATCTAATACACGTATCGGATGTTGCTGACTATCTATATATTCTTTAGAAATAGCTAGATAATCGTCATAATTATACTTGATATCCATATCAACTAATACCTCATAAGCAGCTTGTTTACCTCTGAGAACTGCGCTTGTACCTTCACCTATTCTAATAGCATCACCGACACCATGACATTTAGTTCCGAAAACTTCTTTACCTAAAATTAACAATTGATCATCTGGTATCAAGCCAGTACATATATTTATAATATCAATATTATCTATTAATTTTTCAGTACCAGCAATAGGTTTAAATTTATTATCAGCTTGAGCAATAACAGCTCCTTTCACGGCTGTATAGTCATCATTAGGAATAGCTTTTACAAGAGTATAACCAGTGAGAATAGGAATTCCTAAACGTCTAACTCTATTGGCTTGTACAGGAAAGCCACCTTCATACTTTTGAGCTTCTACGATAGCCACTACATTAGCACCAGCTTGAGTTAATTGATAAGATGTCAAATAACCGATGTTACCAGCACCGATAGTTAGTATATTTCTACCAAGAAGAGTATGCTCGATATTCATAAGTTTCTGAACAACAGCAGCAGTATATACTCCAGGAAGATCATCATTCTCAAAAACAGGGATAAACGGCACAGCACCAGTACCTATGATGAGATGTTCTGCTTTGACATAGTATATTTCTTCAGTTTTAATATTTTTAATACCAAGAATCTTATTATCAAATATATCCCACACTACACTATTTAGTAAAATATTACTGTGATCATTGCCTGCTAGCATAGTAGCAATTTCGAAACCACGTTTACCACCATATTTACGATCTTTTTCGAAAAAGAAAAATTGATGTGTCTGCATGAGAAATTGTCCACCAATATTTTCATTACTATCAATAACAATATTAGGAACACCAAAATCATTTAATATTTCTCTAGCTGCTAGACCTGCTGGTCCTGCTCCTATTATAGCAACTTCTGTATGGTACAAATCATTTGGTTGATCTAGTGGAAATTTTTTAGCTTGTGGCAAATAACCTTTAGGTATTTCAAGAACTTCTTTTACACCATCTACTTTAGTAATACAAATTCTGCGAGTTACACCATCAACTAGCATCTCGCATGCACCACATTTGCCAATGCCACATTCTAAGCTTCTAGGCCTACCATCTAAACTATGACTATGAATGGGGAAACCAGCCAAATGTAGTGCAGCAGCTATACTGTACCCTTTTCTACCTTTTACAATTTGTCCATTATAGCTAAATTCTACCTCTTCTACTTGTGGAATGTCAAGAATAGGGTGTCTTGTTATTTCGTTCATATTGATAATAATTTAATTGGCAAAATTAATATATGATATGCAAAGTCCAACACATTATGTATATTTAAAATTTAATAAATTGAGTAAATAATAATCAATAAATATATTGATTATTTACAATATTTTTTTTGATATAAAATTTAATTTTAATAAGATAGCTAAATTATATAGATAAAATATAGCATTGTGTTAAGATTTTTATGAAAAGCTTATTTTATAATTATACGATTAATACAGGATTCTTTAATTTTGTTTAGCTCTATTTTAAAAAGATGTTGTTAAGAATTATTTCCCTTTGCTTTATATAGTAAAAATCTAAATATATGGCAAAATATTAATATAAATTTGAGCTTGAATTTTTGATATAAATGCTAGAAATTGTAATATTTTATGATATAGTCAAATTTAAAATAGGGGGAAGGAATTGGTTAAGAAGGTATCAAATTTTTGTTATACTTAACAGTAATTTATTCATATTTTTGCATTGCCAATCCTCTATACTTATCCCACGCCCACCTATCGTGCGATGACAAGTTTAGTAATCTGCCAATGTCTGGTTCTATCAAATCTTTCAAGTACTTATTTATTATCACGAACCACATCAAATAGCTTTGCAAGTATTTAGTAGCTACTCCATGAAATCTACACAACCACACATTGAAATCTTTTATCTTTTCCTCTACTATCTTTACACTATAAATGCCTCGTTTCACTTGTCTTTTGTTTACAACAACTTTCTTACTTTTTAAACTTTTAACTCCTTTTTTGAACTCTTTCTTTGGCTTTACACATACTAGATTCTTCTCTGATATTCTATTTTTTAGTTCGTCTTTTAATTGCTCATTTTTTACTTTCTTCTCACCAACCTGTTTAAAAAGTAAATTACCTTCTCGGTCTGTAACTACTAATACAGCCACTTTGGGGTGTTTCTTCTTACGTGCACGCTCATATTCTTCTAGACTTTTGAATTTCCTACCTTTTTCTGAGTAGCTCATTAGTAGCTCATCAGCTTCTACAATACCTGAGAATCCTATTCCTCCCTCAAAAGATCTCAATGCTGCTAATATTTTATGTCGCCATTGGAAGCTAGTTTTCAAACATATGCCAACCTCACTAGCACAAGCTCGCAGACTTTTTCCATCTAGCATGCATCTCATATAATCGAGCATCAATGGATATTTTCTCATCCTGTATACAAAGGTGCGAGCAGTTTCACGGAATTGATAACCACAGGTTTTGCATTTGTACACTTGTCTACCATCGCGTTTGCCAGCCTTGATGACGTCTTCACTTTTGCAATTAGGGCAAATGGCTGCTGTAGATTGTATTTTTACTTTTTGGTAGTCTACAGCATTAGCATTACTATCAACTAGATATTGATAAAGCTGATCTAGGAAATCTCGCTTGTGATCCTTTGGCAGAGCTAAGTATTCATCGGTGTTTTGTAATAGATCTTTCATAATTAAAATTTTTGAACAAAATTAATGATTTTATTTAATAATAAAATTTATTAAGTATAACATAAAAATGTTAAACATATCCCCTACTCAACCCTTTTAAACAATTTATAAAATTTTTACCTCTGGCTCCAATTCAATATTAAAAATATCTCTTACAGAATCTATTATTTTATTTGCCAGATTTAAAATATCTTGTCCCGTAGCTTTACCATAATTCACAAGTATCAATGAATGTGTCGGAGACACACCTGCATCTCCTTCTCTATGACCTTTCCATCCTGCTTTTTCTATCAACCACGCTGCCGATATTTTACATTTTTTTTCTGTATATGGGAAAAAATAAATATCTGGAAATTCTTTTTTTAATATTTCTAATTCTTCAATAGAGCATATAGGATTTTTAAAAAATGATCCTGCATTTCCTATTTTGTCGGGATTAGGGATTTTATTATTTCTAATTTCTAATATTGTATTTCTTATTTCTTTAAGAGAAGGATTTTTATATTGAAATTTATTTTTTAAGTCTTTATATGATAGGTTGGGCTTTGGAGTTTTATGTAATAAAATTTCAATTTTTGTAATAAATATCTCTGGCATTTGTTGTAGTTTACTTTTACGATAGCTAAAAGACAAATCATTAGAAGTAAATACTTCTTTTTTATGAGTTTTAAAGTTATAACCATGAATTTTGTAAGCCACTTCTGCAAACTCAGCCCCATAAGCACCTATATTTTGTAAAGGTGCAACTGAACAGCTAGAGGGGATACCTGATAAATTTTCTATTCCCCATAAATTATTTTCTACGCAATATTTAACCAAATCATCCCAATGCGTACCACCACCTGCGCAAATAATCACATTATTTATGTTTTCTTCTAATAGTTCAATAAATTTAATATTGCAATGTATCACTAAAGGCAAATATTTTTGCGTAAATAACATATCGCTACCTTCACCTAGAAAAATAGCTTTTTTGTATATATCAGGGTATTTACTATCTAATTCATATAGATCATCTTCATTATCTATCTCTATGAAAGTCTCTGCATAGCATTCGCAATGAAAAGTATGTTTATCTTTTAGAGAAACATTACTATTAATTTTCATGATAAAAATAAAATAGATTATTAAACAAATAAAGTAATAAGTTTAATAATATTTATTTAGGTTTATATTCTTCAAATTCTTCTGGTAAAAAATCAAAGAAAGTATCTCCTCTGAGTCCTAAACGAAGAGTTTCTAAAGCTATTACATCATGGTTGCTAATATTTCCTAAATTTACATTTGTACCAAATTCTTTAATAAAAAATATTTGTTGATTTTTTTGTGGAGCTTCAAAAATAATTTTATCTGGAGATAATTCTTTTTTAATTTTCTCAATTAATGAAACGCGTGCATTACCAGATTTATTGTAAATACCCACATTACCAGCCTCACGAGCTTCACCAATGACATACGAGGAGCCAGCTTCTAATTCTTCTTTCATTTCTTTTACCCACAGGTTAGGTCTCACGATTATAGTTTCATCTTTACTACCCACTTCAGAAAGAACTAAATAATCTTTAGCTAAAATATTAATATATTCACATTTTTTTTCATGGTCTAGAGCTATACTACCATCGGATACTTCTACTGTATCTATTTTAAATTTTTTTACCCATTTTATATAATCAGAAAATTGTTTTCTCACGATAAAAGCTTCAAATAAAGTTCCACCGAAATATACTTTAACACCAGCTTCTTTATAAATTTGAATTTTTCTCTCTAGATTTTGGGTAACTATTGATGTGCCAAAACCTAATTTTACAAAATCTATTAAAGAAGAAGATGATTGCATTAAACTTTCAGCTTCTATAGGAGAAAGTCCTTTGTCCATAACCATGGTTATTCCTGTTTTACGTATTTTTTTTGTACGTTCTGGTAAATGTTTTAATATCATAATTGAAATTTTTTGCTAAAATATAATTTTTTTTAGAAATAAATGTTATAATAAAAAAGAGTAATATTTCAATATTTTTTAATTTATTTATAGAAATTAAATTTTATTATATATGTATTAATGCTATTTAGAAAGAATTTTTTATTTTTTGTATAAAATTTTTATATTTTTATAATAAACTTTTTAATATTAAAATTGTCTAATTAAAAAAAATATTATGGATTCTAAAAAAGAAACATTTTATTGGGTCATATATCTAATATTTATGGGAGTAGTAGTTACATTAACAATAATTTTTTTATAAAAAAAATTTTTTTTATAAAAAATTTTTACTACTTTTGCAAACTAAAATAAAGTGAGATAATTATGGCAAGGAAATCAAAAGACGCAAGGGTACAGGTGATATTAGAATGTACAGAGCAAAAGGGTACAGGTGTACCTGGTATTTCTCGTTATGTTACTACTAAAAATCGTAAAAATACCCCTGAAAGATTGGAATTAAGAAAATATAATCCATATTTAAAAAAATATACAATTCACAGAGAAATTAAATAATGTAATATTATGGCAAAGAAAACAGTTGCAGGTTATCGTGATATAAAAAATAAAAATGTAACCAAAGTCATTCGTATGGTTAAATCACCTAAAACAGGTGCATATCAATTTAAAGAATCTATCGTAGATAGTGATAAAGTAAATGAATTTTTATCTAAATCAAACGAGAAAAAATAAAAAAATTTTTTACATACTTTACTAAAAGATAAACATTACGATGTTTATCTTTTTTTGTTTTATAAAATATTGAGATTCTTTTAAATATATATTATAAACAATATAATTTAAACTTATATTATTACAGAAATATAAAATAATAAAGTAAAAACAATTATTAAATCACAAAATATTATCAATCTTTTATGCTGCAGTTTTCTTATTTTTTCTATATTTCAGATACTCTTGAACTATAGCACCTATTAGTAAGAGAATAAATAAAATATTAGCAGTTAGAGTAATAGGTTTAGCTTTATTATAAATTCTTGGTACGAAATGCATCTTGATGTCATGGTTACCAGCAGGTAAATAAGCTGCACGAAGCACATAATTAGCTTTCATTATTGGTTGTGATTGCCCATTTATCTCCATTTCCCATTCTGGATAAAAAACCTCGCTGAAAGCTACTATTTGTGGCACAGATGATGAATATTTATAATTGATTTCATTAGGAGAAAATTTAGTAATCTCAATTTTAAAATTAGTATCTTTAGTTAAAAGAGCATCATTATATTTATCGTCCCAGTATTTATCTTGAATTACCAAAGTATTGTGTGGATCTATAGTTGCTATTTCTGCGATTTCTGCATCAGCATTGGGCACTAGCTTAACATCATTTACTTGCCAAGCAAACCCACAAGCATGTGAATTAAAAAGTGGCACTTGATCTCTTTGCAAAATAATATATTTAGTATTTAACATATTTATTGCATTTAGATTAGCTAAAGCACTATCAATTTTACCTAGAGTGAGAGCTTGATTATTAAAAACTGATACAAAGCGTTGAATTTCTGGCATTAAATGATAATCTATAAGCTCTTGATAGCGTTTTAGCTTAGCAGCATTATAACCACCAATATCACGATGATAATAAGCTGTAGAAGCATCATTAAAAACATTTACAGTTAAATTTAGCACTTTACCTTGTCCATCTTTATTATCAGCTAAAATATACTGATCTGCAGGAGTCAGAGGATAGGGATTCTCATATTTTTTCTTAGAGATAAAATGAGATTCATTAAGATATCTTTTATTCACAGGAATTAGATCAACAGCTACTAATAGTCCTAAAGATATTAAAAAAACTGATTTAGGAATAGTTTTTCTAACATACAAAACAATTACTAATAATGTAATTAACATAAAAATCAATGAACGCCATGCATCGCTACTGAGCATTTTAGCTCTCACAGCTACTAAAGACGCTACAAAGTCATCCATTTGGTAACCTTGTGATTGATATTGATTTATCACTTCATGATCTCTCGGAGAGAGAAAGTTAGAAAACGTAGACGGACTAACAGCAACAAAAAATACAAGAGCACAAACGGCTCCACCAATTATTAATATTTTTTTTAAATTCTTTTTATAAAATTCTGGATTTTTATAAATATCATGCACTTGAAAAGCAAAAAATATAGGAATTATTAATTCCGCTATTACAAGTGTCATAGAGGGTGTACGAAATTTACTATATAAAGGAATATAATCAATAAAAAAATTAGTTAAAGGCATAAAATTCCTTCCCCAAGCGAGCATGATAGCTAGAATTGTAACTAATATCAATGGGATACTTAATTTATTTTTCCATATAAAAGCTAAACTAATAAAAAACAAAAACATAATTACAGCACCTACATATACTGGACCAGATGTAAATGGCTGGTCTCCCCAATATGCTTCCCAGCTACCAACAGTTTCCTTCCATTGTCTATCTGCAGCAGATAAAGAATTTGGAGCGACAGTTGCTATTCTATCACTAACGCCACCTTTGAAATTTGGAATTAACAAAGTCATAGTTTCATCTATACCATAGCTCCATTGAGTAATATAATTTTTGTCTAATCCTGTAGTTTTCTGAGCAGTAGAAAGCTCAGATTGGCCACGAGTAGTTTCTTTACTATATTCATTTGTTACATACATTAAACTAAAGTTTAGTAATGCCCCAAATATAGCAGTAACCAGCATAATAGATGTAGCATATCCTAAATGCTTCCAATCTTTTGATTTAATGTAAACAATAGTATAATATATAGCTACAAATAGAGTAATAATAGCCAGATAATACGTTATCTGTAAGTGATTACTTCTAATATTTAATGCTAAAAACAAAGTCGCTAATAATGCTCCCCATTTATACTTTTTTTGATAAATCAAAATTACCGACGCTAAGTATGGAGCCATATATCCAATAGCATGGAGCTTAGAAGTGTGGCCTACTTGTAGTATTATTATAAAATAACTTGATAATGTAAATGCTAAAGCCGCTATAATAGATATCCAATTATCAAATTTCAAAACTTTCATTAAAAATAAAAAGCCTGCAAACAAAAGAAAAATATAGCCCATGTGAGGATGCAAAAATAAAGTAAAGACTTTATCTAACTTAGAAACTAAAATATCATTATACCTCATGGAAATCAAATAAGTAGGCATACCACTAAACAAACGTGAAGTCCAAAAAGCTTGTTCCCCAGTTTGCTTGTAATAATCTTGTACTTCTTTAGACATCCCTGCATGCTGCATTATATCTGGCTGAGCAATAATCTTACCAGAAAGCATGGGACCTAAAAATATTATTAATACTGAAAAAATAACAACCAATGCTACTGCATAAGGAATAAGTTGTTTTTTATTAATTTTCATTTTTTTAAAATTTAAAGCAAATTTAAATAGAAAAAATTATAATCAATTAAATTTATAAAAATATTAAATGTACTAAAATATATACTGGTATCAATACTGGTAAAGAAAATTTAATAATATAAGCAAAAAAACTTGGGAGTTTAATATTATTTTCTTCTGCAATAGATTTAACCATAAAATTAGGTCCATTGCCAATATATGTAAAAGCTCCAAAAAAGACTGCTCCCAAAGAGATAGCTGCAAGTAATTCTTCTGAAATACCAGCTATTAAAACTCCTTGATTCACATCAACTAACCCATGTGCAAGTTGATAAAAGGAAATAGCAGTAGGTGCATTATCTAAAAAGCCACTTAATAATCCAGTAGCATAATAGAAATGCCATGGTTCAGTTAATCCAAATGAAGCTGCATTAGACTCTAGATATAATAATGCAGGGGTCATCGTTATGAAAATTCCTAAAAATAAATAAGCAACTTCTTCAATAGGATGCCAAGAAAAGAAATTCTCTTTCCTAACTTGTTTAGGAGTGAAATATAATGATAATAAAGCAAATAATATCATAGCTCCTTCTCTAATGAAACTCATATATTCATTCCCTTCCATTGCTGGGATGTAATGTGGATTTAGGAATGCTACAGACAATACCACTCCAATAAGTGCTAAGAAATTTAGTTTACCTTCTAATCTTAAAGGTTCCTTATTTACTTTATCAAATTTTATATT
>LUZL01000180.1 GCA_001603615.1 Bacteroidales bacterium Bact_20
ATTAAGAGTGTTAGCTATATCTCAAGTCATTGCCATTTTACTAACAGCACTATTCTTGATCATTACCGAATGTGAATATATTGATAACAGCAGAAACATTAAGTTACCAGCTTTCGAAGTGGATGATAAATCAATCACTTTCTTTGAAAGCAAAGATAAAAAGACCACTGTTGAGTTCAAAGACATTCCCTATTTATGTGTTTGCCATGAAACAAAATGGACAAAAGAAAAACCACATAAGAAAACAACTAATATTGGAAGAATTACTTTTGTCATTAATAAGAAAGAATATAAAACAGGATTCTTTGAAATCCCGTTTGATATAGATGAATATTTTAAAGGTGTCGAAGTAAGACACTACTAATAGTAGATATAGTGTCCAGACATTTGCATTATTATTGTTTGTTTTTCTTGTTGCAATTCACTTATACGTTTATTGCTATGGTTCACTTGAATGATTCCAAAGATGATTAAAGGCCATAAAGCAAAGAATGAAATGATGATCAAAGCTACACCAACGCCTTTATCTTTTTCTTCTTTCTTAATTTCTTTATCAATCTCTTTTAAACGAATTGCGAGAAAAGTGTTTGTGGTCATGCGAACCGGTTGTTTTTCGTTAGCAATATCTTCTAAAGTTTTGCGTTTAGCAACTGGTTTATTTCCACTACTGGTATTAATTAAATTATTATTACCTTGATTAAAACGTAATTTGACACCACACTTAGGGCATCTTTCGGTTTCACCTTCAAAAATGGTATGGCAGTTAGGACATCTATAGTTCATAATAATTCCCCTTTTGAATTCTTTTTCGAATTACCAATTATCGTGATTAGAACCTAAACAATAATCTATTTCTATTTTAACGAATAATGCCAAAAATGTTATGTTTCTTTATTATCACGAGAAAATTGTTTTAGAATATTTACAGTTATGAGTTTAATTAAATGCCCAGAATGCGGAAAAGAAATTAGCAGCCAAGCTTTTGCTTGCCCTAATTGTGGCTTTCCGATGAACAAGTACCAAAAAGATAATGTAGAACAGCCTGTCGGCAATTATCTTGTTTTGTACACTTTTACAATGCAACAGTCAATCGCAAAACATATATGGACATTTATAATAATAGAGATCATAATATCTGGCTTAATTGGCGCATCTTTTATAGGGTTTAATCTCTATGTAATTATAGGAGTCTCAATCTATTGCGCAATTGTTGAGGGTTTGGGTGTAGGTGGCATGATTCATGGAATAGTTACCACCAAAAGATTAAATAGATTATCTGGGAATAAATTGGAATTTAATGAAGAAGAAAAGAGTTTGCTTTTTACTGATGTTTCCAATTTGAAGCATAATATTCCGATACAAAACATCATTCAATTTGATGGTCCTGGCACAATGGTTGTTACATACAATGACCCAATAACCAATTCAAGAAAAAAAGCGATTGTTGGATGCACATGTAAAAATGATATTCTCGCTTTAAGAAATAAACTCAAAGAACTAAAGGAAAATATAACTGAACAGTAAATATAAAACTCGCCATTCGTGACGAGTTTTTTGTTAGTAAAAGTTTAAACTCTTATATAGAAACATCTTTAGCGATTGGTAAGGAAACTGGATTAAAACTCCCTTTTTGCATTGCACGATAATATTCTTTAAATTGTACAGATTCTTCTCTTAAACACACCCCACAATTAATCCTTTGATACTTATTATTTATGCGAATTTTTACATACATATCAGCATCTCCAAAAGGATGAGAGTTATCGATTATATCAGAAGGTTTCACCCTGTATTTCAATCCATTATATGAAACGATTATTATTTCTTGTGTTGAAGCATCATAGTAAGCACAACAATATGGGTTTTTGTTATTTTGATTCAATTCACAAATGCTGCAAATACCCAAAACAATAAATACAATTCCAATAAGTGCCCAAGAAAGCAAAGCACCCAATACAATAAATACTATGCTTGGCGCAATTGAATATGTCATTCGTGGAACCAAAACATAGAGATCTCTAGAACTATTTTTATCAATATCAGACAATTGATTGTTTTGTTTGTTTATAGGAAATCCACAATTAGGGCATGCAAAAGCTTTGCTACTAACTTCTTTTCCACATTCTTGACATTTTATCAGTGCCATAAAAACCTTCCCTTTTGTGCTTTCGTCTACTTCAATTATCTATTATTAATAACACCAATCAAGCAAATGTTTGCTGATAATAAAAAGGACTGACACTTTGTATC
>LUZL01000181.1 GCA_001603615.1 Bacteroidales bacterium Bact_20
GAAAATAATGTAAACTTCTTTGGCATCATGGAAATAGATGAACTACTCATGCAATACTCCGAGAAAGGTCGCAGATACAAAACTATTGAAGAATATCTTTTAGCTCAAGAGCTAAAAAAACACAAAGTTGCCATACTATCTATGATAGATAGAAGTGGCAATATGCTATGCAAATTGACTGGTCTAGATAATGTAAAAAGAGAACAAATAGAAAAAATAATATCTATGAGAATATCTAAAAATGCTGTTATTTGCTCTCCTGATAATGAAGAGTTTAAAAATATTAGTGAAAACAAGCTAAAAGATAAAACTGTAATAACAAATCGTAAAAAGAAGTTTGGGCAGCATGGCTTAGCGATAGTGAAAGATAAAGAAAGTGATTTCGTAGGGTGGATAAATGATACATTCAGAGGTGTAGCTACGAAGTACCTGCAGAGCTATATAATGTGGTATGTGGTGAAGCATAAGTATCTATTGAGTAGAGTGATATATGATATAGGTAGAATGCTCAATCTGGCAGCCTCAGATTGGGAAGCATGGTATGTATACATGCGTTTGAGATTAAAACCTAGAGAAACTTTAACATAAATGTTATTCATTCTCCTTTTTCATTCGTTCCATTAAAAATTAATATTTATTTTTTCTTTAAACATTTTTTTAATTAATTTATTATTTTTTATTAATTTTGCATTCTAAACGGTGGATGTAGTTCAATGGTTAGAGCACCAGATTGTGGATCTGGAAGTTGTGGGTTCAAGTCCCATCATCCACCCTTCTTATTAAATTTATAATCATCCTTTTTTTATACTATAATAAAAATCATTTTATTATTTATTTTATTAATTTTTTTTATATATTTGCAATAACAAATAAAAAAGGAGGTAAAAAATGGGAACAAG
The DNA here is from genome assembly GCA_001603615.1 of Bacteroidales bacterium Bact_20. Classification (GTDB taxonomy): domain Bacteria; phylum Bacteroidota; class Bacteroidia; order Bacteroidales; family DTU049; genus DTU049. The sequence goes on from LUZL01000181.1 coordinate 900, forward strand.
AGGTAAAGCTATTATTAAATTAGATGTAGACAAGCTTTTAGAATTATTAAACAAAGCTTATGCTGATGAATGGTTAGCTTACTATCAGTATTGGGTAGGAGCTAAAGTAGCTAAAGGGATAATGAGAGGACCAGTAGCTAGTGAGCTTATGGAGCATGCTATGGAAGAATTAGGACATGCTGATAAGCTTTCAGAACGCATTTTACAGCTAGGTGGTACACCTATTATTAAACCTGAAGATTGGTATAAAATGTCCAATTGTGGTTATGATGCTCCTGAAAATCCTAATACAGAAGTGTTATTAAAACAAAACATTAAAGGGGAGCAATGTGCTATTGGCGTTTACAATAAATTATTAGAATTTATTGGTGACAAAGATCCTATTACTTTTCATCTAATTCGTGAAATCCTAGAAGATGAAGTGGAGCATGAAGATGATCTAGAAAACTTATTAGAAGATTTCGAATCTATGAAAAAATAATCTTTTTCATATAATAAATAAAAAAAGCCTCTATAGAGGCTTTTTTTATTTATATATTTCAACTTTTTTATAAAAAATCATCAAATAGTGATAATTGATTGATTTTATTTTCGGTACTTTGATTTTTTTTATTATTGACTTTATGCTCGTGATTTTCCTTTTTATAAAAATAATGCAATGAGTGTTCATCGTTATTTTGAATAAAATCATTAATTATAGCTCTAATAAATTTATTTGGGCTGGTGCCACTAATTTTGCAAAATTCTTCAAACTTAATTGCAGTGTTATTTGGGATAGCAAATTTATATTTTCTATATTTAGATTTTTTCCTCGGCATAATAAAGTTATTGTATTATTTCATTTAAATCTTGCATGATTTTATATAAAAATTTTTCTGCTTGAGCTTTGCTGCTACTTTCTACATATATACGAATAATAGGTTCAGTATTAGATGGTCTCAGATGTATCCATGTATCATCATTATTAGTGAGTTTCAGCCCATCCACATTAATAAAGTCTAAATGTGAATTACGTTTTTGTATTTCATTTAAAATGTCAGGTATAGGTAAATTAATATTGTTAATATCTATTTTAGATTTTATCATGTGATAATATGGATAATAAGATTTAAGCACAGAAACAGGTTTTTGTTTTTGAGCCATAAAACTTAAAAACAAGGCTATTCCCAGTATAGCATCTCTCCCGTAATGTAATTCTGGTAAAATAACTCCACCATTCCCTTCTCCACCGATTACTGCTCCCACTTCTTTCATTTTATTAACTACATTAATTTCTCCTACTGCTGAATAATAAATAGAACAATTGTATTTATCAGCTACAAATTTAACTGCTTGTGTGGTACTTAAATTCACCACTACAGGACCAGGTTTGTTTTCTAAAATATAATCAGCTATAGCTACGATTGTATATTCTTCTCCAAACATATCTCCATTATCACAGACTATAGCTAATCTATCTACATCTGGATCTACAGCGAACCCCACATCAGCTTTATTAGTTTTCACATTAAATGATAATTGAGATAAGTTCTCTGGTAATGGCTCTGGTGAATGTTCGAAAACTCCATTAACATCATCATTAATTAAAATATAATTATCTATACCTAAAGCATCAAATAACTTTCTAATAGCTATGCTACCAGTACTATTGATAGTATCTACTACAATTTTAAAATTTGATTGTCTAATTAACTCTTTATTAATATAAGGTAATTCTAATATTTTTTTGATATGATAATCCATCAAATCTGGAGCTTGATATATTTGTCCAAAGGATTCTTCTTTTACTAGAGAAAAAGATGATGAATCATTAACTATTTTCTCTATATTATGTAAAATATCTTCAGTAATAAATTCTCCTTTATCATTAAAAAACTTTAGAGCATTCCAATTTTGAGGATTATGACTAGCTGTTATCATTATACCTGCTTGAGCATTTAAATAAGTAACTCCCATTGCCATACTAGGAGTAGTGCTATAATCTGCATCATACACATCTACACCTGCACAAACTAAACTATTAATAACTAAATTTTTTATTGCATTACCTGATATTCTTCCATCTCTCCCAACTACGATTTTAGGTTTTATTTCTTGAAATTTATTTTTAATAACGGTAGCAAAAGCTAATGAGTAATTTACTACATTTGCGGGATGCAATCCATCAATATCCCCAATGGTACCTCTGATACCAGAAATAGATTTAATAAGTGACATAAATTATTATTTTGCTTTACCTTGATTAGCGACTTTGTCAATAGCAGCTTTTAATTTTTCTTCATCTGCTAGGAAATATCTATTAATTGGTTTTAGATTATCATCTAATTGATATACTAGAGGAATGCCAGTAGGTATATTAAAATGTAATACCTCATCTTCACTCATTTGATCTAAATATTTCACAACACCACGTAAACTATTACCGTGAGCAGATATCAAGACTCTTTTATTATTGAGCAAGTCATATTTTATTTGGTTCTCCCACAAAGGAATAACTCTCTCTACAGTATCTTTTAGAGATTCACCCAGCATATATTGTATATTATCTACATCAGCATATCTAGATTCCTTTCTCATGTCTTTTATTTCATCTTCAGAAAGTAGCGGTGGGCGAACATCATATGCTCTTCTCCATAATAATACTTGTTCTTCCCCATATTGAGCTGCCATTTCTGCTTTATTAAGACCTTGTAATTTGCCATAATGTTTTTCGTTTAATCGCCAAGTTTTTATTTCTGGTAGCCACATGCGATCCATTTGTTCTAAAATAAGCCAAAGTGTTTTTATAGCTCTTTGCAATACAGATGTATAAGTAATGTCAAAATCAAAACCTTTTTCTTTTAAAATTTTACCTGCTTCTATAGCTTCTTGTTCACCCTGAGGTGTCAATGCTACATCTGTCCATCCTGTGAAAATATTTGCACGATTATATACACTCTCACCGTGCCTCACTAATACTAAAGTTTTCATATTTTATCCTGTATTTTTTAAGTATGGTATTCTGGTTAATTAATATCATATTTTTCAATGATATATCTTTGTAGACTTAATATTTTTTTATTTATCGTATCTTCTATGCTATCTATTCTCATCATAACATCTATTATTTTAGCACTCTCAAATGCAGCATTCTCATTCTCATTTGCACTATCTAATAATGAAATCAAATATGGATATGTGTTTTTAGCTATATCATTGTATACACCAAAAAGCTCAAGTGCACCTTTTCTAAATGTGTCTTCTAATTTAAATGGTTTTTGATACTTATTAACCATTGAATCTAAAACTTCTTGATATACACTAAGAAGCATTCTAAGCGAATCAGTAGGTTTATTTTCATAAATAGCCATATATAATTGCGCTTCATGTTGCAAAACTAAATGTTGATCGTCAGCAAATTGGTTATTAAATTCAATAATTTTATTTGAATTCATTTTTTTGCATGCTGGCATAGCTAATATTATACTAGCTATTAATATAACGCCTAATAATTTCTTTTGCATAATTAAAGATTTTTTTACAAAGTTATTAAAAATTTATTAACAAAAATTTTTAATTTTGAAAAAATATATTCATTTATTTTATGAAAAAATTTATCTTTATTTTTTTAATAGCATTATATTTCATCGGATGTGAAGGGAATGATGATTACTCTAGTGAAAACATGAATGTGATATCCGAAAGTGAGGATATTCCTTTCAAAGAAATCATTTTTTTAATTAATTTAAAAACTAATGATAGCACTTATGTGGTTGTACAAAACATAGATTCTATCAATATTTATGTAAATACTTATCCATGGGCTACAGTAAATTCTTTATCTATTGATACTACAAAAATAGAAAAGTTTATTGTCAGCAATAGGTTTGAGTCTAATAATAAGATTAGTTATTTAGTGGTAGCTAAACAAGCAATTTATCAAACCAACTTTAATACTGCTGGAGATTTTGCTCAATATCTTAATTCATTATATGAATTACAACCAGGCGAATATGCATGTCTAATACAATCATTTCAAATCACACTAAATGATAGCTCCATAGTAGAATATTATCCATACATATACAAAAGTTTCAGGGTAGAGCCTAATATGCGAAGTGTTTTTATCGGAGAATTTGATATAAATATAGATTAAAATATGAAATCAATAAAATTTATTTTAATAATTTGCATAGCATTTATTTTGCAATCTTGCTACAAATCTGCAGAAATTCAGGTAAGAAATAATATTTCAAAAGTTAAAATCACAGAAGTGAAATGGGGCGATCATTATATAGCTAGCCAATTGCTACCTGGTCAGACTTCTTCTAAAATTACTATCACTAATCGCGAAGAAAAATTTTCTGCTATTCATAATATTTCTTTTATAATGACTGCTAATGATAAATATGTATATTTAGAAACAGTTTCTAAATATATGCTAGATGAAGATCAAGAGTTATTGATAATATTAGATGACACAACAAAAGTTATAAATCCTAATCAATAATAAATATGCCATTGATAAAAAGTGTTAAAGGTATCTCGCCCAAGTGGGGAAAAGAGTGTTGGATAGCAGATAATGCAACTATAGTGGGCGATGTCATTATTGGAGATCAATGTACAATATGGTTTAATGCTGTTGTACGTGGAGATGTTCATTACATTCATATCGGTAATAAGGTTAATATTCAAGATCAAGTCGTCATACACTGCACCTATCAAACATCTCCAGTAGAAATAGGAAACAATGTGTCCATAGGCCATGGTGCTATCATTCATGGTTGCCATATTGGTAATAATGTGTTGATAGGTATGGGTGCTATTGTAATGGATGATGTTATTATTGAAGATAATTGCATTATAGCAGCTGGAGCTATCGTTACTAAAAAAACTCATATCCCATCATATACTATTTTTGGTGGTATTCCTGCTAAAAAAATTAAATCATTATCAGAGGAACAATTTCAAAACGAAGTAATTAATATTGCTGATCATTATCCTATGTATGCTAGCTGGTATGATGAAATTAAATAAATTTACAGTTTAATATAGGGACAAATATTTTATCTGTTTTTCTGTAAAATATATAAATAAGCTATACCAAAAGTTAATTTTTTCAATTTCTTTGTTTTGAAACCTAAGCTTTCTATATATGATGCTAAATCTTCACCACAGGGAAATTCGTCTGATGTATCTTTCAAATAATTAAATGAGTTTGGATATTTTAATAAAAATTCTGAAAAGGTACTCATAATAATATTTTGGTACATTTCATATAATAATTTAAAACCTTTGTCTGGCTGACCAAATTCTAAAATAGCCAATATGCCTTTAGGCTTCAGTACTCTATATGCAGATAAAAGAGCTAAGTGTGAGTTTTCGAAGTTTCTAAGTCCAAAAGAAATGGTTACAGCATCTACCGAGGCAGTAGATATAGGAATATATTCTGCAAAAGAATTATAAAATTCTATATTTGGTTGTTTTAATTTGTTCTTTGCTATATTAATCATTTGCTCAGATGGATCTAAAAGCATTAATTTTTGTGGATTTAATTTAATTAATGATTTAGCTTGTGAACCAGTGCCACAAGCTATGTCCAAAATTTTTTGAGGATGATAATATTTTAATTCATCTGTAAGATTTTTTCTCCACCAATGATCTATACCAAAAGAAAACAAAGATGTGAATTTATCGTAGTTCGGTGCTATAGCATCAAACATATTTATTACTTCAGTTTTACTTTTTCCAATAATATGTTTATTGAGTACATCAGTGATAGCTTTTGCCATAAATGTTTTTTTATATTGCTAAATTAAATATTCTATAACATAAAAAATCAAAAAATTATATATATCATATTTTAGCAAAAAAGTCAATAAAAAAGTAGCTTACAAACCTGTAAGCTACTTTTTACCAACCAATAAAATAAATTAGTTGCAATTAATTTTTAACACTTTCCACTATCTTAGCGAAAACCTCTGGTTCATTCATAGCAAGATCGGCCAATGTTTTACGATTAAGTGCAACGTTATTTTTATGGATTAACCCCATAAATTGAGAATAAGACATACCATTAAGTCTAGTACCTGCATTAATACGTTGAATCCATAATTTTCTATAATCACGTTTTTTTAGTTTACGACCTACATAAGCGTGATTTTGTCCTTTTTCCCATCTATTTTTGGCTACTGTCCATACATTTTTATTACGACCTATATAACCTCTTGTTAGTCGTAATATTTTTTTTCTCCTAGCTCTTGATGCTACATGATTTACACTTCTTGACATAATTTACCTCCTTTTTTGTTTCAGCGGCTAATTTTTTATGCTCTTTGGAGCTGAAAACAATTTTTGTTTAATTTTTTTACTTTAATAACATTAGTTTAACATTTTTAGCATCTTTGCCTTCTATAATGGCATAATGCCCAAGATTTCTCTTACGTTTTTTACTTTTTTTAGTCAAAATATGACTTTTGTAGGCGTGTTTACGTTTCACTTTACCAGAACCTGTAACTACGAAACGTTTTTTAGCACTTGATTTACTCTTCATTTTAGGCATATCTTATTATTTTTTATTTTTTCTTATTTACTTTAGGAGCCAAAATCATAGACATCACATTACCTTGTAGTTTAGGTAATTGCTCTACTTTAGCAATTTCAGACAATGCATCAGCGAATTTTAGTAATTGTACCTCACCTTGTTCCTTATAAACAATAGTTCTTCCTCTAAATATTATTTCTACTTTCACTTTATTACCTTCTTCTATAAACCTTTGAGCATGTTTCAGTTTAAAATTAAAATCATGTTCATCTATATTAAAGCCAAGCCTAATGACCTTAACTACCATTTGAAAAGTTTTGGCTTTAATTTCTTTCTCTTTTTTTCTACGTTCAAAAAGAAATTTACTATAGTCCATTATACGGCATACTGGTGGATTAGCTTGAGGTGATATCTCTACTAGATCTAAATTTTTTTCATAAGCTAGTGCTATAGCTTTATTAATAGGTAAAATTTGAGGTTCCATACCGTCTCCTACTACTCTGACCTCACGAGCTGTGATTTCTTCATTAATTCTAAAACTAAATTTTTCTTCTTTTGCTCCCAAGTTGTTATTTACATTTTATTTGTTAAACTTCTATTTAATTCGTCAGAAAATAAATTTATAAAAGCCTCAGTATTCATACTACCGAGGTCGCCTTGTCCTTGACGACGTACAGACACAGCGTTATCATTTTGTTCTTTTTCACCAACGATAAGCATAAATGGTATGTGCTGCAGCTCTGCATCACGAATCTTTTTGCCAACTTTTTCGTCTCTATCATCCATTTCTGTTCTAATATCTAAATTAGTTAGCAAAGATACAACTTTTTTACCATATTCTAAATATTTTTCACTAATAGGTAATACTATTGCTTGTATAGGTGCTAACCATAATGGCAATTTACCAGCAGTCTGCTCTAAAAGTAATGAAACAAATCTCTCCATTGAACCAAAAATAGCTCTATGTATCATCACTGGACGATATTTTTGATTGTCAGCTCCTATATATTCTAGATTAAATCTTTCTGGTAAATTGTAGTCTACCTGTATAGTGCCTAACTGCCAACTGCGACCTAGTGCATCTTGTACCATGAAATCTAA
>LUZL01000182.1 GCA_001603615.1 Bacteroidales bacterium Bact_20
GTACCAAAAGATGTTTCACGAGATTTAGGATAAAAAGTGAATTGATTGTAATTCCAATATCCGAGTACAGCTATCTCAGAACGTTTATTAAATTGATAGGTTAGATAAGTTTGAAAATCAAAAATTCTAGGGAAATAATCTCCGCTAGTTGGCAATGAATTGAGTATGTATTTATTAGTTTTATATCTAAACCCAGCTAGATAAGAAAATTTATTTTTAAATAATGTACCAATAGTTGAAATATTAGTAGACAACAAACTGGCCTGAATAGTAGTAATTTTTTCTACTGGTCTAATGTATGATGCATCTAAGACAGAAGACATTTTATCACCATATTTAGCTTCGAAGCCACCTGATGAGAAATCAATAGAATTAATAAGATCAGAGTTTAAAAAACTCAACCCTTCTTGTTCGCTACTGCGAGTAAGTATTGGTCTATAAATCTCAAAGTCATTCACATAAACCAAGTTTTCATCATAGTTGCCACCACGTACTGAATATTGACTACTCAATTCATTACTAGACTGTACTCCCATAGCCATTAATTTAATCAATGTCTCTACTTGTCCACCGGTAGTAGGAAGCAGTTGCACCTTTTTAGGATCTAATCTTTGAATTCCTTTGGCTATATCTATTTGTTCTGTAATCTCTACTTGTGGTAGCAGAGTACTCATAGTAGTTAAAATATAATTTTTATTAATTCTTTTATCAGGATTTATCAAAGTATCGAAATAGCGTTCATATCCCACAGTACTTATTCCTATTATCACAGTATCATTATATGGAAAAGAAATTTCAAAATAACCGTTAATATTTGTAGCAGTACCTATAGTGGTATTTACTATACCTATATTAGCGTAAGCTATCGGTTCATTATTAGCATTTTTTATAGTACCAGACAAAATTATTAGTTCTTGTCCCCAAGAGCAAATAGGTAAAAGAAAAATTAAAATAAAAATTCTAATGTAGCGGTTCATTATAGTAATATTGATTAGTTTCCTTATCTGTAGAAGGGTTTCGCTTAAATTGACCATCTTGCCATGCTTTTATAAATTCTGCCCACGCAAAAGGATTTAATAAATTATTAGGTTTATACAATTGACCTGCAGAATAGTTTTGATAGGTCAATTGTCTTATCATCTGATTATAACTAGATTGACCATCTCTAGCCACATAATTAAAATCTTTATCTTTCCATTCCATAAAAGCTAAATTTTTTCTAGCTCTTTCTAGATCATCATCAGGGGGAACAGTATTTATAAAAGCTTCTTTAAATTTCTCTCTAGATGGCCATGGATATATTACTGTTTTATCTAAATATATTGTATCAGTAATCATGGGCTGTATCAAATTGTAAAAAGTATGTTTTAATGTGTCAGGAACTTTAAAATACACTGGTTTATAACCAACAAAAGTAAATACAATGGTTTGACCTTTTTCTGCTACTATACTAAATAGTCCATTTATATCACTTATAGTACCCCTTTTAGTCTCATTAATAAATATATGAACAAAAGGTATAGGCTTTAAACTATCAGCAGTGACGACTATACCAACAAATTCTATTAAATGATTTTGTTCTCTCTGGGCAAAACAGTAATTCATTAATAATATTAAAATTATTGTAATATAAATTTTCACACTATCTAAAAACATATAAACGAAAGCTTAGATCTTTTATTTGATTCATAAAATTTATTTCCCGAATTGCCAAAATTACAAAATAATAATAAATAAAATATTAATTTTGTACAAAAATAATATATTATGCTAGAGACGATATTAAGCTGGGACACACAATTATTATTATTAATAAATCATGCACGAACAGGTTTTTTAGATACAATATTATATCTAGTATCTCAACAATACTTTTGGGTTCCACTCTACGCTGCAGTATTGATTTTATTAATCATTTATTACAAAAAGAAATCTTGGGCATACATACTTTTATTTTTTATTTTACTTTTATTCACAGATCGGTCATCAGTAATGATAAAAAATAATATTAAAAGACTAAGACCATGCCACGAGCCTGCCATAGCTAGTGATGTGATAAGAGTAAAAAATAAATGTGGTGGTAAATATAGTTTCGTATCATCACATGCTACCAATTGCACAGGTTTTGCAGTATTAGCATGGTTTTTACTAAAACCCTTAGCTAATAAAAAATGGAAAAAATGGATAATGGGAATTATACTTTTTGGCTTGTACGCTTTACCAGTAGGATATAGCAGAGTATACCTAGGAGTACATTATCCTCTTGATGTATTTTTCGGAACTATACTGGGAGCATTATTGGGTTATTTGGTTTATTGGGGTAGTCAAAAAATATTCCCAAAATTATTTGCCCTCTCCCTTAAAAACAATAATAACAGTTAAAATTAGAATTTTTAAATCACTAAATAGAGAGATATTATCTAAATATAACAAATCATAATATAATCTCTCTACCATTTGGTCTATATTTTCTGCATATCCATATTTTACTTGTCCCCAAGATGTGATACCAGGTTTGAGTTTAAATAATAATTTATAATAAGGAACTATTTTTACTATTTGATCTATATAATATTGTCTCTCAGGCCTAGGACCTACTAGAGACATATCGCCTTTAAGCACATTAAAAAATTGTGGCAATTCATCAAATCTATATTTACGCATCACTCTACCCCAGGGAGTAACTCTATTATCATCTTTACAGCTCAATGCGGGACCATTTTCTTCAGCATTCACATACATACTACGAAATTTGTAGATTTTAAATGGGATACCATATTTGCCTATCCTCTCTTGTTTATAAATTATAGGACCCTGTGAGCTTCGTTTTACTCTATAAGCAATAAATATTAATAGTGGTGAAAGCAAGATCAATGCTAAAAATGACACAAATATATCAATAGTTCTTTTCAAAAATATTTGCCATGTAGATAGCAAATATTTAGGTACGTTAATATATGCAATATTAGAAAAAGGATGAATTTTTACACTACTAGTTACTATTATATCTTTGACATCAGATACGATATAAAGGTTAGCATTGAATATATTTCTACTAGAAAGTACATTGGATATTTTATCGTAATCTTCTGGTTTTAGAACAATATAAACGTCTTCTATATAATAATCTTTAATGATTTTATCTATTTCATCTAACTTGCTAAGGCAAGGTATTTTGTCTTTTAGAAAGTCTTCTCCCCCATTAATTTTAATATATCCCACTATATGCTGGCCTGTATCTCGTCTATCATTATAAATGATATGATATACTCTCTCAGCTAAAATATTATTACCAATTATTAAAGTATTAAAAACTATTTTTCCCTTTTTAATTTTATTTTTAGTCCAAGTCATTAAAGATAATCGTAGTAAAATTGTTGATGCAAAGCTAACACCTAAATAAGAAAAATAAACATTGTAGAGATATTTATAATGATAATAAGGATAATCATCTAATACTACAACAAAAAATACTACAGTAACTGCTATCAAACATTGTAAAAAAGTAGTAAAAAGTTCTTTTAATCTACTTTTGCGATATACCTCTCTATAAGAATCTGAAAAAGCAAAAATGAATATAAAAATAAAAGGGATGATAATAGCACCCAAGTAAAAATTAACATCATTGAATATCATTTCCGCTAATGAGCTAAAGTCATAGCTACCATGATAAATTAGATTTTTTCTATAAAAAGATAAAAATAACCATCCAATAAGAATAGATATAATATCTAGTGATATATATCTAATAGTATGAAGTACTTTATTTAGTGGAGGTTTTATCTTTTCATTCATAGATTATTTTGATGAAATAAGTTTAATATTATCCAATAAAATTTTACCTTCTACATTATTACTTGTTTTTTGTGAGCTAAAATATATCACAAAATTGCTATTTGCTCCATATCGCGTAGCTAGGGGAGTTAGATTAATATAGATTTTTTTCCATACACTATTAGGTTTTAGCACAATATATGGATATGTAAGTGGTCCTGTATTAGTATATACATGTACTCCTACTGTGAGATACTCACTGCTTTTATAATTAAGCTCTAAAAAGTGCATAATACCTGGGTCTAAATTATAACTATTAATAGTATAAATAAAAACAGAATCTTCTTCATCAGTCAGAGAAATTATTCCAGAAAAAATACCTTCGAAAACATCATCGCTATTATTTGTATTTATGATAGTAGTATTACTAGAAGATGAACTAGTAAATATAGTACCAGCTGTTTCGAAATCTTCTATAAAATGAAAATTAATACCCTCCATATAATTAAAAGCGGGCTTTACGATAGTTTCGCTATCTGGTATTAAAGTTACTTGAGTAACATAATTATCATAAAAAGGATATATTGCTCTAGTAGTAGTGATGCCATTGAGTTTAATACCAGGCATAATTATCAATTCGTGAGTACCTTCAAATAAAAGTGGTATTTTAGCTGGTAATTCATAAACTCCGCTACCTTTACCATCTACATATACCCACACAGTATTTATATCGTG
>LUZL01000183.1 GCA_001603615.1 Bacteroidales bacterium Bact_20
ATATCAACCTATTATCATCAAAGATAATTATCAATTGGTAAATGCCATCAGAATAATTGGAAACATCTATGGATATTTCATCTGTAGAAATAATAAGATTACCTAGTATATCTATTAATTGTATTTGTTGAATATTTTTATCAGAAAAGACATGTATTAAATCTTTTGCTGGATTAGGATAAACTTTTACATTATTTTTATTATAAGAATAAATAGATAAACCAGTTATCTCTATAGAATTAGAAGGAGCTGAAGAGCAACCATCTAAAGTAACAATTACATAATAAGTACCATTAGCAGTTACCTCATATGTTTGATAAATAGCACCAGATATAGGTCCATTTTGATTAAACCATTGATTGCCAGAGGTAGCTGAAGATTGCAGAATAATAGGATTGGTACTAATTTCATAAATAGTAGGAGTAGGAGGAATAGGTTTTACTAATAACGATAAAATATTGCTATATACACTACCACAATTATTAGTAACTATGGCACGTAATTGATATGTACCAGCACTTGAAAGCAAATAATTATATGGTGTTGTAGTAGCACCTGATATATTTGTCCAGCTCATACCACCATTATCTGAGATCTGCCATTGTATAGTAGCTGTAGGTGTATAACCACTTAGAGAAAGTATAATTAAATCATTTAAACAAATTTCATTATTGTTAATACTAGCTGTGCCAGATACAGGAGCAGGATTTACAGTTAAATTCAAAACGTTACTATATGCACTACCACAATCATTAGTAACAATTGCACGGAATTGATACATGCCAGCACTTGAAGGCAAATAATTATACGGTGTTGTAGTAGCACCAGATATATTTGTCCAGCTCATACCACCATTATCTGAAACCTGCCATTGTATGGTAGCTGTAGATGTATAACCACTTAGAGAAAGTGTAATTAAATTATTTTCACAAATTTCTATCGAACTAATATTAGCAGTACCAGACATTGGAGTAGGTTTTACATTTAAATTCAAAACATTGCTATAAGCACTGCCACAATCATTAGTTACCATTGCACGGAATTGATATGTAGTAGGATAAGGTGGTAAGTAATTATATGGAGTTGTAGTGGCACCAGATATATTTGTCCAGCTCATACCACCATTATCTGAAACCTGCCATTGTATGGTGGCGGTAGATGTATACCCACTTAGAGAAAGTGTAATTAAATTATTTTCACAAACTTCATTAGAACTAATGTTTGCTGTACCAGCAATAGGACTACTATTTATTGTAATTGTTAACACATTAGAAGTTTCAGTGCAAGTGCCATTTGTTACCATAGCTCTGAAATACGTAGTCACTGTAAGATTATTAACAGTATATGATGATGATGTAGCACCAGATATATCCGTCCAAATATTACCATCTGTAGATTGCTGCCATTGTATAGTGCCAAAAGAACCTGTTAAAACAAGATAAGCAGCTGTAGCTATATCACAAAATTGAGAAGGTCCATTAACACTTGCTGTGCCAGCTATTGATGTCAATACATTTACTTGTATTACATTAGATTCTACTGTATTACATCCTGGAGAGCTAACTGTTGCTTTGAAATATGTTGTTTGTGTTAAAGCAGTAACTGTGAATGGATTT
>LUZL01000184.1 GCA_001603615.1 Bacteroidales bacterium Bact_20
TCTATAAGCCATGTACCTAGATTTATGTATCTGATATCATTAATTATCATATCCATTTTTAGATGCCTATGTCCCATGATAGCAATGTTTGGTTTATCATTTTTATCAATAGTAGCTAAAAATCTAATAATAAATTCTTTATCATCACCTTTATATTCTTCAATATATTTTTCATAATCACCTCTGCTAGTAGATGAGAGATTTTGTGCTATTTTAAAAGCAAAGTATGGATGAAGAGTAGAAAATAAAGTTTGAGCTATCTTATTAGTAAAAACAGATTTCATTATTTTGTAACCATAATCTCTAGGGCCTATACCATCTCCATGTCCTATAAGCAATTTTAGATTATTTATTTGAAAGCCTGCAATTTCTCTATATACCATAAATCCCATCTCTTTTTCTAAATATCCATATGTCCACAAATCATGATTACCTACGAAAAAATGAATTTCTATACCAGCATCACTCATTTTAGCAAGTTGACCAAATAAGCGTACATATGATTTCGGCACTACATGTTTATATTCATACCAGAAATCAAATAAATCACCTAATATGAAAATAGCTTGAGCATCTGACTGAATATTTTCTAAAAATTTGACTAGTAATCTTTCTCTGTTTTTGCTTTCTATCTCATTAGGTACTCCTAAATGAATATCAGAAATAAAATATAATTTTTTGTTATGATTTAATATATAAGGATTATACAAAATATTTTTTTTCATTTAGTGATATTAAGTGATGACACATCCAAACTATCTATTTTATAAGCCTTATCTCTTATTATACCCTGAGCATCTATCAAATAATACATTGGTAATCTATCTACAGCATACAGCAGAGCTACTGGGCTACGCAAGCTACTCAAGTCATAACAAATTGTCCAATTGATTTTTTCTCCTTCTATAGCTCTTTTCATGGTTTCTGTATCATAATCTAAAAAAATAGTTACTATTTTAGTATTATATCTATCCAATTGTGGTATTATTTTTTTCAGGTTTGCTATATCCTTAACACTAGACATAGATGCACCAGCGAAAAAATGAAGTAAAACTGGTTGACCAAGATTCAGGCTGAGTACAAAATCAGAGTCTGACTGCCATAATGGCAAAACGAAATCTGGTGCTGGTTTACCAATAGCTAATCTACTCAAAATACTATCTCGCTCAGCTATTTTGGTTTTTACTTTGTTTATCCTCATCTTCAAATTGATAATGTGCTCATTGTTAGGATATTTTTTTTCTAAATTTTCTAATACCCACTGATAAAATTCTATATCTTTATATTCATCAAATAATGGTTGATTTACAAAATATTGATATAATATAAAAACATTAGCAAAATTTTCAGGATTTTGATTTATTAAAGCTAAAGCAGAATCTCTTTGATTTTTAAATATTTCTAGAGCTTTATAATCTAATGAATCTTTTAATTGCAAATTATTTATATCATATTTATGATTTTCCCAAAAAATTGTAAGCTTTTGCAATTGGTCTAGATGTTCTCTAGTAAATGTTCTATATTTATGAATGGTCTCACTAGATGGTGAGCCAAAGACAGAATATGTGGCATCTAATTGCGAATAATTACCACTGATATAAATACTTTCTTTAGGATGTGCAGCTAAAATTATAAAATTAGTATCATTGTTATAAACTTTAATAAATTGTGGTTGAGACAATGGTAATCTGATTTTAAAACTTCCTTCTTCATTAAGAGTGCAGCTATCTAATGGTTCTAAATCTTTAGGATGTACGATGGAAAAATATAAAGGTTTGCCACCACCACCAATTAATCTGCCTGAGATATCTAGTTGTCCCTCAGGTACTTGTCTTTTGCAACCAAAAAATAATGGAATTAATATTAGTATTGATATTAAAAATATTTTTATTTTTTTCATCATTGTATAAATTTTATAATTCAAATTGAAAAGGTAGTAACATATTCACCGAAGGTAAAATAATGCCTCTCAATTCTGGACTTAGTAATATAACTCTCAATGGCTTATTTTGAGCTGTTTGAAATTCAGCCATTACTTGTCTACATGCACCACATGGGGTAACAATCTCTTTATAAGTTTCTTCTATATTATTAGCATAGATAGCTATGGTCTCTATAGTCTCATTAGGATAAGCACTATGAGCATAAAATAGAGTTACTCTCTCTGCACATAACCCTGATGGATATGCTGCATTCTCTTGATTATTCCCTTGTATTATCATATTATTAGATAATCTAACTGCAGCTCCTACATGAAAATTGCTATATGGTGCATATGCTCGCTTAGAGGCTTCTATAGCACTATTTACTAATTCTTGATCTTTTTTTTCTAACTCTATAATATTATCAAAAATTATATATTCCAATCCTAAATATTCTTTTTTCATTTCAGAATTTATAAAAGTGTACAAATTTACGATAATTTTTTTATTTTATTATTTAGCAAAAAATAGTAAATTAAATTTAGACAATTAAAGCAAATAAATCTATATAAATCCTAATATTACAATTTATTTCAAAAGAATAAACAAATAAAAGAAAATTATAAAAGAAAAATTTTTTATTTAAATTTGCAATAAAATAAAAATAATAAAAAATATGAAAAAAATTCTTTTATTATTATTGATAGTATTTATCAATATTGGATTCTTATTTTCTCAAAAAATTGAATTAAATGATGCAATGTATTTAGCTAATAAATTTGAAAGAACAAGTAAATACATGCAGCAATCTATTGTTTTGGCACAAGAGACTCCATATTATTATGTATTTACAAATGAACAAAACAATGCTTTTGTTATTATTAGTGCATATAAGGAGTTGTATCCTATATTAGCATATTCTACAGAAAGTGGTTTCGATGCTAATAATATTATTCCTCCAGTGCAATGGTTTCTGGGAGGGTTAAGCGAGCAAGCTGCTATAGCAATTGCAGATCCTGAATCATCTAATAGATTTAAAGATGCATGGGATAATTTGCAAAAATTTGGACATCCAGAGGGTAAAAGTGTTGCAATAGTTACACCTTTACTAACAACTAAATGGGATCAAGGATGCTATTATAATGCTTTATGTCCAGTAGAT
>LUZL01000185.1 GCA_001603615.1 Bacteroidales bacterium Bact_20
GCTGGTGCTAGAGTACATATAAAAAATATTAAAGTACCAGAAAGTATTCTAAAAATAGAAAAAAGTATAGAAGAAGCCCAACAAAATAAACTAAAAGCAATATCTCAACAAAAATATGAAATAGCTGCTAAATTTAGAGATCAAGAAAAAGAATTGCAAAAACTTCTAGAAGACGAAAGATTAAAATGGGAACAAGAATCAGCTCAACATAGAGAAATAGTAACTGAAGAACATATAGCTGAAGTAGTAGCTATGATGACTGGAATACCTGTAGCTAGAATAGCACAAAGTGAAAGTGAACGCTTGATATCTATGGCTGATGAACTTAAAAAAGTTATAATTGGACAAAATGATACTATTGACACTATCGTTAAAGCTATTAGACGTAATAGAGCTGGACTAAAGGATCCTAACAAACCAATAGGTTCATTCTTTTTCTTAGGTCCTACGGGAGTTGGTAAAACTTATACTGCAAAAATGCTTTCTAAATATTTATTTGATTCTGAAGATGCACTTGTTAGAATAGATATGAGCGAATATATGGAGAAATTTAGTGTATCTAGATTGATAGGAGCACCTCCTGGCTATGTAGGCTACGAAGAAGGTGGACAATTGACAGAGAAAATTAGAAGAAAACCTTATAGCGTAGTTTTACTCGACGAAATAGAGAAAGCTCATCCTGATGTTTTCAATCTTTTATTACAGGTATTTGATGAAGGTCATCTAACAGATAGTATGGGTAGAAGGGTAGATTTTAAAAATACTCTGATAATAATGACCTCTAATATCGGAACTAGACAATTGAGAGATTTTGGCAAAGGTATAGGCTTTAGCTCAACTAATAAAACTATTGAAGATGATTATTCTAAAAGTGTCTTAGAAAATGCTTTGAAAAAAGCTTTTTCACCAGAATTTCTTAATAGAATTGATGAAGTAGTTATTTTCAAAAATCTTCAAAAAGAAGATATATACAAGATTATAGATATAGAACTGAAAGGTTTAGTAGATAGATTAAACAATATGAAAATAGGATTTGAAATAACTACTGCTGCTAAAGATTTTATTATTGAGAGAGGATGGGATCCTTCATTTGGTGCTAGACCTTTGAAACGAGCTATTCAAAAATATATAGAAGATCTACTAGCAGAGGAAATAATAAAGAAAACTATAGATGAAAATGATAAGGTAATATTTGATTATAAAGAGAATGCTAGCCAGCTAGATTTAAAAATAGAACACAATGCTGCTGACCTGGTAGCCAAATCAAATGATAATACAGAAAATTAATAAAAAAAGGAACGCATGCGTTCCTTTTTTTTATTCAATCATGCTATAATTATTAATTACTAAAATGTTTATAAAAAAATACACTGTTAAAATAAAAAATTAATTATTTATTATTCTGTTTAAAAAAATTATTAATTTTGATAAAATGTTTCAATAGTGAGTAAATCAAAACTAAAAAAAATATTTAATATCAACTCACCTTTCCCCTTTAATAGCAATTTATTAAAGGAAATCAAATTTATAAACATTTTAGCCAATATTAATTCTAATGATGATATAAATAATGTTAATTTATTAATTCAAAAATTTAATGAAAATTATCCAAAAGCTAATTTTCAATATTTTTTATATTTAGGTGACAATGAATTACAAATAGATAATGAGAAATTTATCATTTTAAATGATATAATTCCAAAAAACATTTTTTCATCAGTTAATAATGCTATCAATAAATCTTTAAACAATGTAAATTTTTATTCAGATATAACAATATATTATAATCCAGATTTTTTTTCTCCGATTAATTATTTATTAAAATTTATAGATAAAAAAGCTTATATAGGGATTGGGAGTGAAGAATATCAAAATTATTTTCAATTGTATTTTATAAATAATAAAAAATTTGAGATAGATACAATATTTGATTTTTTAAGTAAATTTAAATAAAAAAAGAGGTAAATTTATGAATGTAAAACTATTTAGTGGATTAGGAGTGGCTATAGTAACTCCATTCAAGTCTAATGGAAGTATAGACTATGATAGCTGGGATACAATGATAAAGACTATCAATGATGTTGTAGACTATATAGTATTATTCGGTACTACAGGCGAATCACCAGTTATAGAATTGGAAGAAAAACAAGAAGCAATCCAATACTTCAAAAATAAATTAAATGGTAAAACAAAGTTAGTAATTGGCATAGGGGGTAATAATACTAATAAGGTCATACAAGAAATTAATAAATTGGACCTTAGTGGTGTAAGTGGTATTTTATCGGTATGTCCATATTACAATAAACCATCTCAACAGGGAATATTTGCCCATTACAAAGCTATCTCTGAGGCATCTCCTTTACCTATTATTGCATATAATGTCCCTGGGAGAACAGTTATAAACATAGAAGCTAACACTTCATTGCGTTTAGCTAATGAGCTAGACAATGTGATTGCTCTCAAAGAAGCTACTGCAGATTTAGATCAATTGATGAATATACTTAATGATAGACCAGATAATTTCACCGTTTTATGTGGTGATGATGCCCTAGCTTTGCCTTTTATTTCTGTAGGTGCTGATGGTGTAATATCTGTAATAGCAAATGCCTTTCCAAGAGCTTTTGCTAAAATGACAGCTTTCACTTTAGAAGGCAAAATGGATTTAGCTAGACAATATCATTATGCTCTTCTACCACTTATGCACACATTGCTGAAAATGGGTAATCCAATGGGAATAAAAGCTGTTTTGACAATAATGGGAAGGATCAATGAACATTTTAGACTTCCTCTAGTACCTATTACGAGAGAAAATTATAAAATTTTAGAAAAAGAAGTAGAGAATACTATTAAAAGATTATCTATCATTGATGCAGATTTATTCTAATATTGCAATAATTATAGCTAATCTTATTCTTTTCATTAACTCGCATATAATAAACACCAATTATGATTAACATCATTAAATATTCTCAAGAAGAGAAGAATAATAATCAATTAATAGACGAAATTGTAAACTTTTTATTTATTAATTTAGAAAATTTTGGCGATCCTATTCAATATATTAGAAATGCACTTAATTACGCTTTTGGCAGAACTAATTCAAATAGTGGTTTTGTAGCAGTAGCTTATAATGATAATAATATAATGGTAGGAGCTGCAGTAGTATTGTATACTAATATGAAAGGTGTATTTCCAGAAAATCTATTTGCCTATTTAGCTGTAGATAAAAATCATAGACATCAAGGAATAGGAAGCAAACTGATGCAATATGTTCTTGATAATACTAATGGTAGCCTATCACTACAGGTAGATCCTAAAAATACTGCTAGACAACTGTACGAAAAATTTGGTTTTGAAGTTAAGTATTTAGAAATGAGACTTTATAGAATGTAAAATAAATCTTTTGATATGAATATAGAAGAAGCTGTAAATGAATTTAAAAGATTGCTAGAGATAATGCTTAGACTAAGAAAAGAATGCCCATGGGATAGATCTCAGACTAATGAAACCTTACGAACACTGACCTTAGAAGAAGTATATGAACTCTCTGAAGCTATTATAGAAAATGACGATAAAAAAATAAAAGAAGAGTTAGGTGATATAATGCTTCACCTCGTTTTTTATTCTACTATTGCCGATGAGAAAAATAGCTTCGATATGGCTGATGTGATAAAAGTGCTAAATGAAAAATTAATTAGACGCCACCCACATATTTTTAGTTATACTACTGTAAATAACGTTAATGAAGTTAAAAAAAACTGGGAAAAAATAAAATTAGATGAAGGAAAAAAAAGTGTATTAGAAGGTGTACCATCTCATCTACCTAGCATGATTAAAGCCTATAGACTACAAGATAAAGCTAAAGGGGTAGGATTTGACTGGGAAAATGTGGATCAAGTCTATGAAAAATTTTTAGAAGAACTTGAAGA
>LUZL01000186.1 GCA_001603615.1 Bacteroidales bacterium Bact_20
TAAATGCTTTAAATGATTCAGTTTATGATGTAGCTCATCGTGCTTTTAGATTTTTAATAAATCATTACCCAGATTCTATGACATACCTATTTCAGCTTGCTTTAATTTATAAATATACTATGCAGATAGACTCTGCTATTATGACTTTAAATAAGATAATAGAAATAGATAGTTGTCATTCAGATGCATTTAATCAATTAGGTGAAATATATGCGAGATATTTAGGTAATAACAAAGCTGCAGAGCAAAATTTATTAAAAGCAGTAGAATGTAATCCCACACATTCGTCTGCATTAGAAAACTTAGGAGTTTTTTATGGAATGCAAGGGAGATCTAAGGATGCTTTACATTATTTCAAATTAGCACATAAGTATAATCCTAATAGTAAAAATCTAATGCTAAATTTAGGGTTAGCTTATAAAAATCTTGGGATGATGGATAGTGCACAATATTATTTAGAAAAAGCTAGATAATATTAGTTTGTTATTAAATTATCTGAGTTTTATAATTGTTCGCTTATTAATAATAAAAATCTTTAACAAATAAGAATTTTTATTACTTTCAATATAATAAAAAGTAGACAATTTCTATTCTTTGACGTTTAACCCAAAGAATGACCTCATCGCAAAGAATATAGCAATTAATAAAAATACAATACCTACATATGGAGCTATATTTCTAAATCCTTCACTAATAGCTATCTCCATAGCTAGCAATCCAAATAAAGTAGTAAATTTTATAATAGGATTTAAAGAAACTGATGCAGTATCTTTGAATGGATCACCTACAGTGTCTCCTATTACTGTAGCATCATGAAGTGGTGTTCCTTTTTGTTTCATATCAACCTCTACAATTTTTTTTGCATTATCCCATACACCACCAGCATTAGCCATAAACACTGCTTGCATTAATCCAAAAAAAGCAATAGAAATCAAATAACTCACAAAAAATGAAACTGCGTTTATATCATATGCAGGAGAAGAGAAAAATGCAAAAGCTAATGCAAATGAAAATACAGCAATAAAAATATTTATCATTCCATTTTGTGCATAAATAGTACAAATGCGAACTACTTCTTTAGAAGTTTTAGTAGAAGCTTTTTTAGGAGCATCTACATCTAATTGTATATGTTGCTTAATATATTTGACAGCTTTGCCTGCACCTGCATTGACAGCGTGATTAGCTGCGCCACTAAACCAATATATTACACTACCACCTAATAAAAATCCTAATATTGTAAAAGGATTTAATATATTTAATATCTGGGCGGGATCTATTCCTAATGTATTTCTTATAACTAAAATAATGGAAAAAATCATAGTTGTGGCACCTACTACAGCAGTACCTATTAAAACAGGTTTTGCAGTAGCTTTGAAAGTATTTCCTGCACCATCATTAGCCTCTAAATAATTTTTTGCATCATCAAAATTGGGTTTAAAATTGAAATCTCTTTCTATCTCTTTATCTATATCAGGTATTTCCTCTATTAAAGACAATTCGTATATAGACTGAGCATTGTCTGTTACGGGTCCATAACTATCTACAGCTATGGTAACTGGTCCCATCCCTAGCATACCAAAAGCTATTAATCCAAAACTGAATATTGCAGGGTAAATCATATAATTATCTAATCCAAAATACTGAGTTGCTATATAACCTAATACCATTAGAATAGCTATAGCAAATGCATGATAAAATGCTGAATAATAGCCTGTTACTATTCCTGATAAAATATTTAAAGATGAACCACCTCGCTTACTGGATTCCATTACCTCTTTAGCATGTTTTGAGTTTGGACTTACTGAAAACTTTGTCAATTCTGGTATTATCAATGCAGCTAGGGTTCCCAAACTAACGATAATACTCAAGCCCACCCACAAACCAGGATAATTAGCTCCTAAAATAATGTAACTTACAATAAATGTCATCAAAATTGAAATAATAGATGTAATCACTATTAATGACATAAGTGGTTTCTCGAAATCTACTTTCTTCTTTTTTGCAAAAGTTTTTTTTGCAATAAAATTATTCAAATAATAACCGAATAAAGACGCTATTAACATAGATAGACGAATACCAAAAATCCAAGCTAAAAATTGTACTTGATTATCTATACCATCTACTGCAAGTAAAATAAAAGAAATTAATGCTACACCAGTGACACCATAAGTCTCAAATCCGTCAGCAGTAGGTCCTACACTATCACCAGCATTATCTCCTGTGCAATCAGCTATAGTACCTGGATTGCGAGGGTCATCTTCTCCTATTTTAAAAATCACTTTCATAAGATCAGAACCTATATCTGCAATTTTAGTAAATATACCCCCCGCAATTCTTAATACTGAGGCACCTAATGATTCTCCAATGGCAAAACCTATAAAACTAGCTCCTGCCAGATTACCTGGTAGTACCATCAAAATAAATAACATTATTATTAATTCTAAACTAATTAACATCATACCTATACTCATACCAGCTTGCATAGGAATATTAAAAAGTTTAAAAGGTTTGTCCTCTAAACTAGCAAAAGCCATACGGGAGTTTGCTAAAGTATTAATCCTTATTCCAAACCATGCTACAGCATATGACCCTAACATACCTATCAAAGTCCACATAAGAATAAACAATACATTGCCAAAACTAAATCTGGGCTCACTTAAATATCCAAAATAAAAAGCTATCACTGCACCAACAATTACAAATAAAATCAGCAGAAATTTACCTTGTTGTATAAGATATGTTTTACCAGTTTGATAAATTACATTTGCCACTTCTAGCATGCTTTTGTGAGATGACTTTTTTAATACTTTTTTATATTGTATATAACCAAATAAAATACCTATAAGAGTTATTAAAAACCCACAATAAAGCCAATTAACAGATTTCATACCATCGGGTACTACTAAATTTGCTTCACTTGCTTTTACAATTATTGGTAACGCTAATAAAATAAATGCAGTAAAAAACTTTTTCATAACACATTTTTTTTAATTTTGCAAAGTTATAGAAAAAATTTATTTCTCATTTATTATTTTTATTTAATAATTTTTTTAGTTTATCCTATTTTTATGATAAATTGTAGTTTTGATTTTTAGTATTCATTATTACTGTTTACCAATAAATAAATCTATTAAAAAAATTATAATGTCACATTATTATATTTGTTATTATTTCATTGTGCTTTTAAAATTATATAAAAAATAATAGCTAAAAAATATTATTAAAGTTATGTTCTTTAATTATAAAAATTAATTTTTTATAATACCTATTTGTTGTTTTAATAATGTTTTATTGCTATACATAACATTTACTAAGTGATGGATATCTAAGTTATATTACAGGATATTTAGTAAAGATAGAAGATTGTTAAAGGGTAGAGATAGGTAGTCGTTTTTGTTAAAAACGGCTATCTATCATATTTAAATGTTATAAAATAATGGTGATATATGATATAAAAAATAATTATATTTGCCAAAATATTTTATTTTATGAAAAAAATTGTTGAACATCCCAGCGAAGTATTTTCCCTCACCAAAGAAGGTACTCGTGAATTCTATGACAATCTCTATAATAAAATGATAGCAAATGGCTCCGATGTGGTAGACTATCAAGAGCTCAAAGCTATGTCTACTGCTCTATTATGTCCAGATTGCAATAGCAGCCATGTTGTAAAAAATGGTTTACAAAATGAAGTACAAAACTACCGTTGCAAAGATTGTGGCAGACAATTCAGAGTTACTACTGGTACCTTTATGTATGGCATTCACAACAAAGACAAAATGCTTGAATACATCAGATGCATGTCTGCAGGTATGAGCCTAAGAGAGTGTGCTAAGGTGGTAAGCATTTGTCTCTCTACTAGTTTTTTCTGGAGACACAGAATATTGTGTGCTTTGCAATCTTTTGAAGATAATGTTAATTTCTTTGGTATAATAGAATTAGAAGAGTTACTTATGAATTATTCTGAGAAGGGAAGAAAAAAGAAAAGAGCTAAAACAGAGAAAATAGCAAAAACTACTACAAAAAAATTGAAAATAAAGAAGCCAAAGAAAGTAGCAGTATTGGCTGCCACTGATAGGAGTGGAAATATTTTATTCAAAAAATTAGAAGATAATAGAGTGAGAGCAAACCACGTAGAGGAGTTTCTAAAATCTAGAATACCTAGCGATGCAGTGATATGTGGTAGTAATAAAAAAGCATTTAAGACAGCTAATGCTGAGCATATTAAGCATAAAGAGATAACTAATAAAAACAAGATGAAGCGAGGTATATATAGTGTGTCTACGGTTCATGAGAAGATCAAAGATTTTGTAGGTTGGATATATTTTAAGTTTCATGGAGTGGCTACGAAGTATTTAACAAATTATATAATGTGGTTTGTAGTGCAGGGCAAGTATCTAGCAGAGGAAGTGATAAGAGATACGGGAAGGATCTTGAATTTGGCGGCGTCGGATCGGCGGGCATGGCAGCGGTACAGCGATTTGATGTCAATGACATATTTATTTTATAACATTTAAATATTTCAATAATTTTACTCTTTTTTTATTTACTTAACCTATTGTCACTTTATTCGGCTATCAAAATCACTTATATACAAAAAATTTTTAATGCCACTCTATTAATTATTTAATATTTATTTCTGTAATTTTGCATTTTAAAAAAATTACTCATTTATGGAATATAATTTTAGAAAAATTGAGAAAAAATGGAGAACTAATTGGGAAAAATCACAACTTTATAAGGTAGATATTGATTACAATAAGCAAAAATATTATGTATTAGACATGTTTCCATATCCGAGTGGTGCAGGCTTACATGTAGGACATCCATTAGGATATATAGCTTCTGATATTTATGCCAGATATAAAAGGTTACAAGGATTTAATGTGTTACATCCTATGGGTTTTGATGCTTTTGGTTTGCCAGCTGAGCAGTATGCTATTCAGACTGGGCAACATCCAGCTATTACTACAGATATAAACATTAGAAGATATAGAGAGCAACTTGATCTTTTAGGCTTTTCTTTTGACTGGTCAAGGGAAGTAATCACTTGCGATCCTAAATATTACAAATGGACTCAATGGACTTTTATTAAACTTTTCAAATCTTGGTATGATAAGAGTATAGAAAAAGCTCGTCCTATTGATGAGTTAATAACTATATTCGAAACAGAAGGCAATGCTAACATAAATGCTGCTACTAATCAAACAAAAATATTTTCAGAAAAAGATTGGAGGGGTTTTAATGAAAAGGAACAGCAAGATATTTTGATGAATTATCGTTTAGCGTATCTATCTGATACATTTGTAAATTGGTGTCCTGCACTGGGTACAGTATTAGCCAATGATGAAGTAGCCGATGGGTATAGTGTACGTGGTGGATATCCTGTAGAGCGAAAAAAAATGAAACAATGGCTTTTGCGTATCACAGCATATGCAGATAGGTTGCTAGCAGGATTAGAACTAGTAGATTGGGCAGAACATATAAAAGAAGTACAACGCAATTGGATTGGTCGCTCTGAAGGGGCTCTGATTAGATTCCCTTTAAAAGATATCCCAGATAAATATATAGAGATCTTTACTACTCGTCCAGATACTATATTTGGGGTTACTTATGTATGTGTAGCTCCAGAGTCTGAGCTCGTTGCTTTGATTACGAAAACATCTGAAAAAGATAAAGTAGAAGAATATATTAAAAAAAGTTTGAATAAGAGTGAAAGAGAACGTTTGACAGATATAGATAAAAAAACTGGTATTTTCACTGGCTCATATGCTATTCACCCTTTTACTGGGGAGGAAATTCCAATCTGGATAGCAGATTATGTATTAGCTTCCTATGGTACTGGTGCTGTGATGGCTGTTCCTGCACACGACAGTAGGGATTATGCTTTTGCTAAACAATTTGGTTTGCCTATAAAGGAGGTAATTAAAGGTGGTGATATTTCTAAAGAAGCTTATGAAGATTTAGAAGGTGAATGTGTTAATAGCGATTTCATTAATGGATTGAAACCTGCAGAAGCAATTCAAAAAGTAATAGAAGAAGCTGAGAAACGTGGTATCGGTAGTAGAAAAGTTAATTATCGCCTTAGAGATGCCATTTTTAGCCGTCAGAGATATTGGGGTGAGCCTTTCCCAATTTATTATAAAGATGGCATACCATATCCATTAGATGAATCTAAGCTACCATTAGAATTACCACCTGTAGATTCTTATTTGCCAACTGAGGATGGGAAACCACCACTAGCACGAGCTAAAAATTGGAAGACTGAAGAGGGCTATCCTCTCGAGACTTCTACTATGCCTGGTTTTGCAGGTTCTAGTGCTTATTATATAAGATATATGGATCCTAATAATGATAATGAACTGGTATCTAAACAAGCTGTAGATTATTGGCGAAATGTAGATCTATACATTGGAGGTGCAGAACATGCTACCGGACATCTAATTTATGCTAGATTTTGGAACAAATTTCTATATGACATTGGTGTGGTTGTAGAAGATGAACCTTTTGCTAAATTGATAAATCAAGGTATGATACTTGGTCGTAGTAATTTCGTATATCGCGCTAAACCAATAGATTTTGCTATTTATAAATTAAAAAATATATTACCTCTTATCTTTGATAATTATGAACTTAATTTACAAAATGACATTATTACAGTCTCATTACCTCATTTTAAAACATATATTCTAATAGCTAAAAATGATGATATAGCATATGCTCAAGCTCTCGCTGCTAGCTTAGCAACAAATGATAATAAAATTTTAATTATTAACATTGCTAATATTTTGCTAGGTAATAATTTAAAAGAAATAATAGAAAATGAAATCAAAAATTTGCGAGAAAGAGAAATTAAATTAATAGGCGAGGATATAACTCTTCCTCCAATTTTTGTCTCTAAAAATGTAGAAGGGAGAGAAGAATACACCTATCCCATTCATGTAGATATCAGCTTAGTTAGAAATGATATTTTAGATGTAGAAGCTTTCAAAAAATGGCAACCAGAATTCGCAAATGCTCATTTTATACTAGAAGGAGATAAATATATATGTGGCTGGGAAGTAGAAAAGATGTCTAAATCTAAATATAATGTGCAGAATCCTGATGATGTTGTCAATGAGTATGGAGCTGATACACTGAGACTATATGAAATGTTTCTCGGTCCAGTCGAACAAAGCAAACCGTGGGATGTAGCTGGTATAGAAGGGGTACATAGGTTCCTTAAAAAATTTTGGCGTTTGTTTTTTGATGATAAAGACAATTTCTATCTTAGCGATATTGAGCCTAGTAAAGATGAATTGCAAATCCTTCATAAAACACTGAAAAAAGTCCAAGAAGACATAGAACGATATGCATACAATACAGCTATTAGCACATTTATGGTAGCTGTTAATAGTTTACAAGAATTACATTGCAATAAAAAAGCTATTTTAGAACCATTGACAATAGCTTTATCTCCTTTTGCACCATTTATCACAGAAGAATTATGGCAATTAGCTGGGCATACAGATAGTATTCATAATGCTAAATTTCCCATTTACAATGAAAAGTACACCATTGACGACACATGTACCTATGCAGTATCATTTAATGGTAAAACTAGATTTACCTTAGATATAGATTTAGCAGCAGATGAAGAAACTGTAAAAAAAATTGTTTTAAGTCATCCGCAATCACAGAAATGGTTGGAAGGTAAAGAGCCTAAGCGTGTTATAGTTGTGAAAGGGAAAATTGTAAATATCGTAGTATAGATTAAAATTACTTTTAATTTTTTAAAAATTGATTTTTGAATTATCTATATTTATCATCTTTACCTAATATTTATTATCTTTTTTATCAAAGTTAAATTTTTTCAATATCTTTGTTAATAAAATTTTCTTAATAAAATAATTATTTAATTGTTTTGTTAATATTAAAAAATAATTATTGATGCGAAAAATAATTTTATTATTGTTATCATTTTTACCTATAATAATTCTATCACAAGAGATTAATATTTTAAAAAAACCTTATGTAATTGAAAATTTTAACAATGTAGAATTACCTTATTATATAAAAACTTCAAAGATTATTCCACTAAATCAATATTGGGATTTTTACTTAAATGCTGATAGTACTTTTTTGATACCTGCTGAGCAATTAGCTAATTATTCTGATAATTTGACTAATACTTTTGATATTCATTATAATGAGCAAATAGTAAATGGTAAAAAACAAATTGTATTTTTCGTATGCCCTTTTCGCAAGGTTTCCGATAATATGATAGAGGTATTGCAGGAATGGGATATTCAAGTAATCATCTCTCCTACTCAAGCAAATGCTATTTCTCCAAAAAGAACTTATGCTTCTAACTCTATATTATCTCAAGGTAAATGGATAAAATTGAGTACAACTCAAAAAGGATTTCATTTGATTACATATGATAATCTCGTATCTTGGGGACTAATAAATGCTCCCGTCCCATCTGAACAGTTGAGAATTTATTGCAATGGTAGTCGTATGCTCCCAGAGGCTAATAATGTATCACGCTATGATGATCTACACGAAATATCTATAGAAATTAGAGATGGTGGAGATGGAATTTTTGGACAAGGTGATTATGCTATTTTCTATGTAGAAGCTCCTATATATTGGGATTTTAATAATACAACAAAAGCTTTTGCACATTCTAGAAATCTTTATTCAGAGAAAAATTTTGTCTTTGTAACGATAAACAATGTAGGCATACCACAGCGCATCATTACAGCTTCCTCTCCTACAGGTATACCTGATTTATCAGTAAATACTTTTATGGACTTTGATTTGTCAGAAAATGAATTATATAATTTTAATAAAAGTGGCAAACAATGGATAGGAGATAAATTTGATTATAACCTTAGCTATGATTATTCATTTTATTTCCCAAATATAGTAGTTGATTCAAATGTATATATAAACACTATTGTATATGGTAGATCTGAGTTACCATCATCATTTAGATTGATATATGGGAGCAATAGTTATACTATACCTATACAACCTGTTAGTGGGTATTTAGATGATTATGCTAAAAAAGGTACAGCGGTTGTTAGCTACAAACCATCAAATCCTACTGTAAATATTACTCTAAAATATCAGAAAGGTGGAAGTAATAATGCTGTTGGATGGTTAGATTATATAGAAGTAGTTGCTTGGCGTGCATTGTCATTTTATGGTTCTCAGATGAGCTTTAGACATCCACTTTTACCAAATAATAAAATTGCTCAATTTAACATTTCAAATGCTCCTAGTGATATATATGTATATGATGTTAGCATACCGGAGCATCCAGTGAGAATGTTAGGTACTCACGTATCTACTAATTACCAATTCAAAGATAGTACTAACATCTTAAAGGAATATATCGCTATTACAAGTACATTTCTTATTCCTACTTATGAAGGTCCAGTAAGCAATCAAAATTTACATGCTTTGCCACAAGTAGATTATATAATTATAGCTCCTAATAAGTTTACACAAATGGCTAAAAGAATTGGCGATCTTCATTTGGATGAAGAAGGTTTAAGCTATGTTATTGTATCTCCCGAAAAAATTTATAATGAATTTAGCAGTGGCAAACAAGATATCTCTGCTATTAGAGATTTTATAAAGATGTTTTATGATAGAGCTACTAATGATGCAGAAAAACCAAAATATGTATTACTCTTTGGTGATGCATCCTACGACTATCTAAATCGTGTAAATAATAACACTAATGTAATACCTACATTCCAATCTTTAGCTTCTGTGAGTCCAACTGCTAGCTATGCTTCAGATGATTTCTATGCTTTACTAGATGATGGCGAAGGATATGAATGCAATGGTGCTCTAGATATAGGAGTAGGTAGATTACCTGTAAATAATGAGTCACAAGCATGGGAAATGGTATATAAAATAGAGAATTATTATAAAAAACAAGGACGTAATAATAACATCACTATTTGTAATGAAACTGAATGTGTAGTACCACAATTAAGCGATTGGAGAAATAAAATAGTTTTAGTAGCAGATGATGAAGATGGTAACTTATATGTAAACCAAGCTGAGAATTTAGCTACATTAGTAGAAGGAAAAGCTCCACAAATCAACATTGAAAAAATTTATTTAGATGCTTATCCACAAATATCTACACCAGCAGGCCAGCGAGCCCCAGAAGTTAATAAAGCTATTAACAAAGCTTTCTCAGATGGTATTCTTTTATTTAACTATATAGGACATGGTGGAGAAGAGGGACTAGCTCATGAAAGAATTTTACAAATAGTAGATATTCAATCCTGGCAAAACAAATGCGCTATGCCACTTGTTATAACTGCTACTTGTGAATTTAGTAGATATGATGATCCAGGTAGGACATCAGCTGGAGAATATGTAATACTCAATCCCAACGGCGGTGCTATAGCTATGATGACGACCTCTCGAATCGCTTATAGTTCTTATAATGCTATGTTAAATAATGCTCTTATGGATACTTTGATGAGTTTATCTAATGGCGCAAGACCTTCTTTTGGAGATGTCTTTGTAATTGCTAAAAATGCTGCAAATAATTCTAATGCTCTTAAAAATTTTATTCTTCTAGGAGATCCAGCTGCTAAAATTGTCTTCCCAGAAAATAAAATTATTATAGATAGTATAAACAATAAATCTATAGACTATCTCGACACTTTATCTGCTTACGATTTTGTAACCATTACTGGACATATAGAAAATTTTGATGGCAATTTATTAAATGATTTTGATGGAACTATTTATATAACAATGTATGACAAAAAACAAGAATACTCCACCTTAGGTACTGATCCTCATAGCAATCCTCGCCCTTTTAAAGTTTTCTCTAATATAGTTTATAAAGGATCTGCTTCAGTTAAAAGTGGTATGTTTTCTATTAAATTTTATATGCCCATAGACATTAAATATAATATTGATAAAGGAAGGATAACTTTATATGCTGAAAATGGTAAAACGGATGCTACAGGCTATACAAATAATTTTTTAATTGGTGGGTCTTCAGATCCTATAGCAGATAACAGAGGACCAGAAATTAATATATATCTCAATTCTACAAATTTTAGAAATGGAGACGTGGTAAATGAAAATCCTACCTTACTTGCTTTTATTAATGATGAACACGGTATTAATATAACAGGCCAAGCTATAGGGCACGACTTGGTAGCTTGGATAGATAATGACTACTCCAATCCTATAATTCTAAATTCTTATTTCAGGTATTCACTAAATTCTTACCAAGATGGATATGTCATTTTCCCATTATCTGATTTAACTGTTGGGGAACATTCTCTCACTTTGAGAGCATGGGATGTTTTTAATAATTCCTCTGAAGCTAGCATTAACTTTCAAGTATTACCTGATGATAATCTAACTATAAACAAAATTTTTCCTTATCCAAACCCTATGACTGGTAGCACAACATTTTATATACAACATAATCAAGCTTGTTGTAATAATAAAATTATTATTGAAATTTATGATATTTTAGGAAATTTAATAACAGTTTTAGAGAATGAAAATTTTAATGAAGCATACTATAATACTGAAATACAATGGGATGGTAAAACTATATATGGCAGCACTATAGCTCCTGGCACTTATATTTTCAAAGGATGGTTAGAGAACTATAAAGGAAGAACTTCTATTGCTTCAGGCAAAATTTTAGTTGTTGATAAAAATTAATTAATATAATAAATATAAATTTTTTTCGTAATTTTGTTTTTAATTAGTTTATAGATATTAATATGCAAAAAATTGGAATTAGTATTTTATTTTTACTTTTACTATGTAATTCATTTACATTAAAGGCACAATCATACCAAGGCTTATTAGGACAAACAGGAGACAGATTAAATACAATCACAACAGCTGTACCATTTTTATTAATAGCTCCTGATGCTATATCAGGTTCTATGGGAGAAGTAGGTGTTGCTACACCACCAGATATCAATGCTATGCACTGGAATCCAGCAAAATATATTTTCATTGATGGGGACTATGGGGTTACTATTTCATACACTCCTTGGATGAGAAAACTCATTAATGATATAAATTTAGCATATGTGAGTGGTTATTATAAAATTGACAAAAATCAAGCTGTAGCTGCTTCTTTAAGATATTTTACTTTAGGA
This sequence comes from Bacteroidales bacterium Bact_20, assembly GCA_001603615.1. Classification (GTDB taxonomy): domain Bacteria; phylum Bacteroidota; class Bacteroidia; order Bacteroidales; family DTU049; genus DTU049. The sequence goes on from LUZL01000186.1 coordinate 12,156, forward strand.
GAAATACAATTTGTCGGCATGACACCAGATGAAAATTTAGGAACTTTTTCTCCTACAGAGTTTGCTATAGATGCTGCATATAATAGAATATTTGGAGATAATTTCTCCTTTGCTATAGCTCTTAGATATATATATTCTAACCTCTCTGGTGGAGCTACAGTAGGTACTGGCCATGCTGAAACTAAACCAGGACAATCTGTGGCTGGCGATGTAGCAATTTTTTATAAAAATGATTTTAAAATTAATAAACGCGATTCACGTATAGCCTTTGGTATGAATATTTCTAACCTAGGTGCTAAGATTACTTATAGCGAAATCGGTTATAGAGCTTTTTTACCTACTAATCTTCGTATTGGTCCAAGTTTTACTTATAATATAGATGATTTTAATGCTATCACTGTAGCTTTTGATTTGAATAAATTATTAGTACCAACACCTCCACTATATGCTTTTGACTCTATAACTGAAGAATATGTTATAGCTAAAGGAATGGATCCTGAAAGAGATGTTGTAAATGCTCTATTTACATCTTTTTGGGATGCACCAGGTGGCTTTAAAGAGGAATTGAGAGAGGTAGTTTTTAGTGGTGGGGTAGAATATGACTATTCTAAACAATTTTTTATCAGAGCAGGTTATTTCAATGAACATAAAACTAAAGGGAATCGTAAGTTTGCTACTTTTGGTGTAGGTGTTAGATATAATATATTTGACTTGAGTTTCTCTTATTTAGTGCCTTTCGAACAACATCATCCTCTTGAGAACGTTCTACGTTTTACTATGACATTCAATTTCTTTAAACAACAAAACAAACCTAAATAGTGAATGAAAATTATAGAATAGGATTTGGATTTGATATTCATAAATTAGTAAAAAATAAAAAATTATTAATAGGTGGCATAGAGATACCTTTTAAATATGGATGCAAAGCTCATAGCGATGGCGATGTGCTAATACATGCTCTTATAGACGCTATGCTAGGAGCACTTAACCTGGGCGATATCGGAACTCATTTCCCAGATAATGATATGAATTTTAAAAATATTTCTTCTGCAGAATTATTAAAAATGACTATAGAAATCTGCAAACCACTGAATTATAATATATCAAATATAGATAGCACTATTATACTGCAAAGACCCAAATTACTACCATATATAGATTTAATTAAAG
>LUZL01000187.1 GCA_001603615.1 Bacteroidales bacterium Bact_20
TTTTTTAAAATTTGATAAATTTGTAAAACTTCAAATTATTAACTCTGATCAGATAAATACCAGCATCCCATGTTTCCATTGAAATTTCACAAATATTACCATTTACCTCTCTATCATAAATGTTTTGTCCTAGTAAATTAGTAATTTCTATGTTATTAATTAAAAAATCAGAATGTATTATCAAATTATTATTAATATTTGAAAATGTTATATCATCTTTATCAAAATTATTTATATTAGTGAGATTAATAATTTCTGAAATGGTATCAGAACCGCAATCATTAGTGACGATAAGGCTGACAGTAAAAAATGAATTATTAATAAATGTATGTGTTGGATTTATTTCATAGCTATAATTACCATCTCCAAAATCCCAATAGAATGAATTAGCATTTTGGCTAAGGTTTGAAAAAACTACAGTGTTTCCATTAATCTCATAGGAGAAAGCAGCTGTAGGTAAATTGTCTACATTGATATAAATAGGAATTAATGGACTCGCACATTTCTCTTCTATTTCCCAATCATAGAAGAAATAATAAAAGCTAGTCGGACTGGTGCCAGCTGTACTATAATTAATAGATATAAAATTATTTATATTAAAAGGATATCCTAGATTAGGTCCACCATTAGTCCCATTTCTATATAGGTTAGGATAGGTAGAGGCTGTAATCTTAAAATTATTCCCTTGTGGTATTTGCCAATTAAGATCGATGCGACTCTCACCAGATGGTATGTTTATCGTTTTGGAATAAATCTGATTAGAATTATTATCATACAATGTAATCGTCCTATTAGCAGCAGAGTTAGCATATACTTTTATAGATTTCAAATTTACTGATTGCAAACAATCGAAATATAGGCCATGCTCTACATTGCTATTAAAATATCCTCCTGTGCCACTATTATCAGTTTTACCACCATAATAAATATTACTTATTACATTACTTACATAAAGCGTATCATCATTTTGAACATTTGCTATGTAATATTGATTCCCAATATTAGCAATTGATTCACCAAGATTGTCATTATACCAATAAATATTACCATTTGCTGTAGCTTGTAATGATATATCTTCGCCAGAGCAAATACTATAATCGGTTTGAGATAATGAAGGGTTATCTGGCATCTCAACGGTAATGAGATTATTATATATGATAGAATCTACACCAGCACAATTAGATACTTTTAGTTTGACACTGTAGGTACCATCTTGAGTATAAAAATGTGTCGGATTTATTTCATTGCTATAAGTACCATCGCCAAAGTCCCATATAAAAGTACTATTTAGACTAGTTTCGGTATTGTTTATAAAATTAACAATGCCAGTACAAGTATTTGTCACATCTGTAGTGAAATCAGCTACAGGTGGGTATGGATATAAGGTTACATTTTTTATAGTAATGTTTTTATTTTGAGTAGTAACATTATTAATAGTAACTGGTTGATATCCTATGGCAGAAATTATCATAGTCCAAGTGCCAGGAGCTATAGGTCTGTAATAATCGCCATGAGGTAGATGAGAATATACTTGGCTACTGTCAGCATCATGATTATTAATAGTAATTAATGCTTTAATGGGAGCACCAGTACATCCGTCTATTACAGTTCCTCTAATGCCATAAATAGCTTGTTCTAAATAATTTAAGAAACTACGATAATTATATGTCCAAAAATTTTCAAGGTCACTAGCAGGAGGGGTTTTAGTATTTGAGATCTCTAAGGTAATTTCTCTACAATGTGAGAAATAGTTCATCCAATCCTGTCTAGAACCTTTAACTACGTACCATGAAGCTCCTTCTGTCACACCAGGATAGTCTGCACCAGAAGGTTGATATTCAAAATAGCCACTAGGACTGTAATATTGCGCAGTATCAGCATATTCTTTGCAAATATATTTCCACCATATTTTATCAGGATGATCTGCAGTTTTGTAATCCCATGGATAGTTTGCTATCTCAGCTCCATCATGAAAATTCATAGCCATTACGAAAGGATATTTCTTACCATAATTAATAAATGCTTGAGTTTCAGGCTCTTGTGAGTAAGTGTTGTCCTCTCCTATGCTACCATCAGGGACAGGGAAATTTCTATTAAGGTCTATACTATTTGCATTTTCTCGTGTAGCTCCACTCACGCTACTATTACTACTATAATATGTACCATCTGGATTGGCTAATGGATTGATATGTATCTCTAAAGAATCTACTATTTTATGAATTCTAGGATTTGAACTGTAATTTTGCAGTAAATAATCTATCAAGTGTAGCATAAGTACATATCCAGTTAATTCGTCGCCATGTATGGAGGAGGTATAAAAAATCTTAGGTTCTTTTTCATTTAATCCTACATTATCAGAGATTATTGCAGATAAAATAAGTCTACCATTTACACTAGTACCGATGGTATCTAATCTACATAAATTGGGATATGTTTGAGCAAATTGCTGCATTAAAGTTAAATAAGCACTATAAGTAGGATAATAATCCCAACTCGTTATTTGTTTATTTATAATGTCATTCTCATCTTTCATGTTTAGCTCAGCCTCATTTAGTCTCATACTAGGTGGTGTTAGTTTTATAAAATTTATATTTAGATCATTAAAAGCATCATATTGCTTAAAAGTAACATATGCGAAAATAGTATCTGCAGTTATTTTATCAATATATATAGTGTGTTTAAGTGTATTAATGTCAATATTTCCATCCTGAATAGGAATAGCTATATATATTTCTGTTCTTCCGTCAAAAATCGGATCATTTATACTGTTTTGGCTAAATAATAAATTAGTATTTAGAGTAAAAATTAAGGTAATTATTAAGCACAATAATTTTTTCATATTTTTTTAATATTTAATAAAAGGTACCACTTTAACATTACTATTACTAAAATTAATATGAGTATAGTATACACCATCTGCCACATAATTCAAATAAATATTTTTGGTACTATTAGCATCTAAAGTTTGATTATCTATAATAAGCATACCAAGAGAATTATAAATAGATACAGAAACTTGTTTATTAGATTTATTATTAAATATGAGAGCTTGATAATCATTAGACCAGTATAATGAAAAATCATTATCATAATCATTAATAGCTCCACCAATATGGCAAGTAATATTTATTTGATCTGTATGTGTACAACCGCAATAATCTGTAGCAGTTAGTGAATAATTATAATTTTGTCCACTTTGAGGAGTGAGAGTGATTGCTTGTCCTGTGGATCCATCTGACCATAGAAATGTAGCAAAGTCATTACCAGCATTAATAGTAATTTGTTGTCCACAAATAGTATCAATATCTTCACCTAAATTTAATGTGAGGTTAGGATCACAATTACCTTTTATTAAAAGACTATCTATATACCAGCTATCTCCATCATCTTGTGTCATCACAAAAGCAATATATACGTTTTGATTAGCATAAGCACTCAAATCTATAGTTTTTTTAGTGTAAGAAGTACTAAAAGATGTCTCATTCCATTGAGATACTGTAGTAAAAGTAGTATGTGAAGTCTGAGAAGTAGTAGAAATGCGTACACTATATGTAGAGCCATAGTTAGTAGAATAATCTTGTTTTTGATAAAAAGTGAGTACTGGACTAGTACACAGATGTATTTTAGGAGTTACTAACCAATCTTCTGCTTGTCCACCAGTCACATTCTCATAATCAACAAAAGCTGCTCCTGTCCCTTCGTATGCATCTGAAGTATTTTGCCAATAATTAGCAGTTCCTAATCCATTACTCCCTGCAAATACTGCCCAACATGCTGGAGGGAAAGTACCATTAAAAAGCTCTACGAAAGGAGAAGGACGCAGAGAAGGATATACCATTCCTTGCCAGTTCAAAGTGTCATTATTGTGGTTTTCATCTACCCCAGCATTAGGATCTGCACACCATGCATTCAATGTATGAGCACCTTGTTCTAATAAATATGAAGATAAATCTATAGTGCTGGTTTGATTAGTAGCTAACGAACCAGTCCAATTAATAACATTTGTAGAACCACCATCAAAAGTCCAATATATTTTTAAAGAAGTTAAAGTTAAATTACCTCTATTTTTTATGACAGCTTTGAAATTTTGTGTAGAACTTTCACAAAATTCATTATTAGCTGGTAAAATTTGAATGATAGCAGCGTCTAAATCTGCTACTGGCGAATTAGGATCATAACCTTCTAGTACTATGACTCCACTATTAGTCGGATCTAACCAATCTTTTAGTCTATTACTAGCAGCACCGCCACCATCCCAAGATACACCAAGTTTACCATACCAGTCTGAGCTTATGTCGTTACAGGATGCATATCCACCATGTAACTGACCTATAATATGTCCAGTAGGATCATAAATTGGTGAACCACTAGATCCGCCCTCAGTAGTTGTACCGTCATCCCAGGAAGTAACTCTCCAGTGGGTTCCATCTCCAGGTACAGGATTCTGTAAATATGTTGTAGTACTCACACCGCTATTAGACCAGCTAATTTTTTTAATATCTCCTGCAGGATGATGTATACCTACTACCTTGCCACTGATATTATTATCTGTTGTGCGATTCCACCCAGAGAAATATACATTATATGATGAAGGTATGCTATTATTTATTTGCACTAAACAAAAGTCTGAGTTTGTATATCTAGATTTAAGTGTAGCCCCACTCATAGAATTATATGGTGGTGGAGTAGAAGGATTGGTGCAAGTAGGGCTTTGCCAATTAAACCAAAACACCCAGCTAGAAGGGTCAGAATAACAGTGGTTAGCAGTTAAAACATATGGAGTACCATCATTATTTGTATTATTTATTAGCGATCCAGAACAGAAGCCATTACCACCTGATACAAGCATACATACAGATCGTATTTGATCTTCCCAGCCAGCAGCTTGTGGACAAGCTACATTTACGTTACAGCTACCAGACTGACCAAATGATTTCATAGCATAGTCATAAGCATCCCTATAACCATGAGTTATTCTATATAAGTGTAATGTAGGCAGTTTATTTATGGCAGCGTCTTGATTTACCTCAATAGTAACCTCATCTCCAGGAATTAATGTCGTAGCAAAAACGCCATCTTCGCTATTATTGTTACTATTAAAAGCTCCTAATACCATGCTTCTATCTGCATTGTATAAATAAAGTTCAGTATTTTCAGGTAAATAAAATTGATCAAAAGTGAAATTAAGAGTAATCGCTCCGTCTGATTTAATTGTCATCAGCCATATTTTTTTTCCATTAATTATAGTATCTGCAGCTCTATCTACTAAATCAATGTCTACATAAACATTTTGCCCAAATCTCCATGGTCTGTCTTTGTACTTGTCTACTATGGCATCCTCCATCTTTAATGCTTCCACATCTATACTAGGTAAAGTGTAAATCTTAGTTTTATTTATTTTAGTGTCAAAACTAGCTGGTGTACCTGGATAACTAATCTGACTATAAGAAATCACACTAGTTAAAAATAAAATTAAAAATAATGTTTTTTTCATGATGTTAAAAATTTTTTATAAAATTATAATAATTATCAAGAATAAAAAAATAAAAATGAAAAAAATTTTTTTATTAAAAAAATTTATGTAATTTTGCAAACGCAAAAGGGCCCATAGCTCAGTTGGTTAGAGCAACTGACTCATAATCAGTAGGTCCCAGGTTCAAGTCCTGGTGG
>LUZL01000188.1 GCA_001603615.1 Bacteroidales bacterium Bact_20
ACATTTTTTGTGATTGATGCATCTGCTTATGCTCCATATGTATTAATAGCTAATTGGAAACATGGTACTTCTACTACTATTTTTTCTGACACTATCAAACCATTATTTCTAGATACTACTTATTACGATTTGTTTTATTAAATTTTGTTTACATAAATGATGAATATTATTACTTCACAACTAATTTATCACAAAATATTGCTCTACTTATTAATTCAATATAATAAATTAGTAAAAAATTATTGATAAATAAGAAAAAATTTAAAATTTTAAATTTGAAATTATTGATTAAATTTTATAAAAAATAATCAATTTAAGCAAAATCCTAGATAATTTTCGCTTTATCAAATAATGTACCATTAATTTTTTTAGCTTTTAATAAATATCATTAAAACATTGATTATTAAATGCTTTAAGAGTATTATACAAAAAAAAGTTATTGACAATTTATTTTCAAGTGGTAAAATGTGGTAAAATGTGTGTATATTTGTAGTCAAATTTAGAAAAAGATTTTTTATAAAATATAAAACAATGTTTGTAATAACAGGAATGACAGATGTAGCAGTAGACTCTAAAGGTAGATTTCTTATGCCTGCCTTTTGGAAATCTCTATTTGCACAACATCAAATAAATGAATTTGTCATCAAGAGGCACCTCTATCATTCCTGCTTAGAGCTTATTCCTATTTCGGTTTGGAATGAGGAACTCAATAAACTCAATAAACTCAATAGATTTAATAAACAAAGTAATGATTTTATACGCTTCTACATGTCTGGCGTCAGAGTGATAGAATTTGATAAAGTAGGTAGAATACAAATACCTAAGGAACTTTATGATTATGCTGCTATCAAAAATACAGCTGTACTATCTAGTAGTATAGATAGAATAGAAATATGGGACAAAGAACAATATGAAAATTATTTAGATTCACATTCTGATGAATTTCAAAAATTTGCTGAGGATTTCTTAGGTAAATCATTTATGTCTGACGAGGAGGATCAAGCATGAGTAACCAAGTATATCATATACCCGTTTTACTAAATGAAGTGAAAAAAGAAATACCAAAGCTAGATCACGGTATTTACGTAGATGGTACTTTCGGCAGTGGTGGTCATAGCAAAGCAATATTATCTATAATTTCTAAAAAAAGCAAACTCTACGCCTTTGATATAGATGCAGACGCTTTAGCTAATGAGATTAATGATTCTCGTTTTACTCTTATAAATGCTAATTTTAAATTTGTTCGTTATTATCTCAACTATTTCAATGCATTACCAGCTGATTTCATATTAGCAGATTTAGGACTCTCATCTCATCATATAGAAACAGATGAAAGAGGATTTAGCTTTATGACTGATGCACCTCTAGATATGCGTATGCATCTAGAGCAAGATCTCACTGCTAAAGAAATTTTAAACAATTTTTCTGAAAACGAATTAATAGATATTTTTAAAAATTACGGTAATGTAAATTTTGCAGCACTTTTAGCTCGTGATATTGTAAACAAAAGGCAAATAAAACCTATAGAAACATCTTCTGATCTCAATGAATTAGCATTAAAATATATTCCTAAAGGAAAAGAATTTAAAAATTTAGCTAAAATATACCAAGCTTTGCGTATCGCGGTAAATAATGAAACTGATAATTTGAAAATGTTTATAGAGGAGTCTTATCTATCGTTAGCTCCAGGGGGTAAACTATGCATCATTACTTTCAATAGTTTAGAAGATCAAATTGTAAAAAGTGAATTAAGAAAAAAAATTAATAATCAACTAGATCAAAATTGGCTAAAAGGTAACAAAAATGAAAGATGGTCTAGAATATATAAAATATCACCTACTGATGAAGAGATAATGGCTAATCCCAGAGCTCGTAGTGCTAAAATGTATGTCGCAATAAAAAATAATGAAAAACTATGAGTAAAAAGAAGTCAAAAAAAACTAAAACTGATAATAAAGAGAAAAAAGGTCTCATCAAATTTCTAATGAGTGGAGACTATTTGGCTTCAGAACAGCTTATTAAACAATTGCCTTTTATTGCTTGGATAACTTTTTTGATGATACTATATATTGCTAAAAATTATCAAATAGATAAAACTTTGTATGAACTTGGTAAAATAAAAAATCAAAATGAAGCTCTTAAAACTAAAAGTATCGTACTGAATGCTCGCAAAATAGCTACTATGAATTTAGACTACTGCTATCAAGAGTTAAGTAAAGATGGTCTAAAACCTTCTGATCAACCACCTATAAAAATTTTTGATAATTCAAAAGGAAATAATGTTAATAATAAAAAAATAAAAAAAGATGCCAAAAGATAAAATACAATTTGACGAGAAAGCTAAATCTACGATTTTTGGCAGAGCAAGTGTAGTCTTTTTCTGTATTGTCTTTATTGGTATTTTGATTATATATAAAATTATAGATATTCAGTTTGTCAGAGGTGATGAGCTACGCTCACATACTTTTGATTATGAATATAAATATGTGGAAATAACTGGTATCAGAGGTAATATATATTCTGAAGAAGGGATGGTATTAGCTACTTCTATACCAGTGTATGATGTTTATCTAGACTTTAACGAAAAAAATGTTTCTAAAGATTTATTTGATAAACAGATAGACTCATTATCATTAATGCTAGCTAATAAGTTTAAAGACAAAACTAAGCAAGAATACAAAAATCAATTAATCAAAATCAGAAACTCTGGCAAAAGATATGTGAAATTCAAATCAAATATCTCTTATGAAGATGTAGAAGAGCTAAAAAAATTCCCTATTTTTAAATTAGGTCAATATGGTGGTGGCTTGATATTAGTCAAAAAAGATAGACGTGTTAAGCCATTAGGAAATATAGCTGAGAGAACTATTGGTTTCTCAAGAGAAAATTTCAAAGTAGGCATAGAAGGAGCATATGATAGCATTCTTACAGGCAAAAAAGGCTATCAATGGATGCACAGAATAGCTCCAGGAGTTTGGGTGCCCACAGAGGACACATCATCAACGATAAAACCTGTTGATGGGAAACACATCAAAACGACTATTAACGCCTATTATCAACAAATAGCTACTCAAACTTTAGAAAAAGTGTTAAAAGAAAATCAAGCAGATCATGGTACAGTCCTTTTAATGGAAGTAGCTACTGGAGAGATAAAAGCTATTACAAACCTAAAACTTATGCCTGATAGCTCTTACAAAGAAGTTTATAACTATGCTATCGGTGAACGCTATGAACCTGGCTCTACCTTCAAAACTATTAGCCTTTTAGCTGCTATTGATGATGGATTAATAAACTTAGATGAAATCATTAATACTGGCAATGGCATATGGAGCTATGGCTCTCAAGTGATGAGCGACTCTCATGAGGGTGGCTTTGGTGAGATTAGTATCAGAAAATGTTTCGAACTTAGTAGTAATATTGGTATTTCTAAAGCCATTGTCAAAGCATATGGTGGTAATGAAAAAAAATTTTTTAATAAATTAGAATCTTTTGGCATAACTCATAAAACAGGTATAGATCTTTCTGGTGAACCTAATCCATCTATGAATGCTCCTAACTCTAAATATTATTCTAAATATTCTCTAGCATGGACATCTATTGGCTACGAAGTACTTTTAACTCCTCTACAAATATTAACTTTTTATAATGCTATCGCAAATAACGGTAAAATGATGCAACCTTTCATCGTAGAAGAGTTCATAGATGAAAATAAAACTGTTTGGAAACGTGAACCTTCAATTATTAATAAAAAAATTGCTAGCGACAATGCTATCGCTACTATGAGATCTTTATTAGAAGGTGTAGTACTGCAAGGTACTGCCTCTAATATTAAAGATTCTATTATCCCTATTGCTGGCAAAACTGGTACTGCCTTGATAGCTAAACCTGGCGGATACAAAACAGAAGGGAAAGAATACGTAGCTTCTTTTGCTGGTTATTTCCCTGCTAATAATCCTCTTTATTCTTGTATTGTTGTCGTTCATAAACCTAAACAAGGCTTATATTATGGATCTCAAATCGCAGCTCCAGTATTTTATGAAATTGCTAAAAAGATTTATTCTACTCAATTAGAAATTCAAAGTATAGAATACAAAGAAACATTTTACAACAATTTACATTTTTTTGCTCCTGCTAAGCTTATAAGTGATTTACAATCAAAAATTCAAGTAACTACATTCCCTTTTTACTCTAAGCAGGGATATGCAAAATTAGATAGTAATAGAGTAGACGTTTTGGCTCCTTCATATTTCTATAATCAACAATTTCTTCCAAATTTCCATGGGATGCTATTGCATGATGCATTAGTGATTTTAAAAAATTTAAATTTAAAATTTGAAATTATTGGTTCTGGGAGAGTTTACAATCAGAAGCCTGCTCCTCAAACTAATATTAGTAATATTGATAAAGTAATTTTATATTTAAAATAGTTGGCAAATGAAAACATTACACGATATTTTACATGGCATCAAAGTAATAAAATTATCTGGAGATATAAATACAGCTATTGATAATATCAATAATAATAGTAAAAATATCAAACCAAATGGTTTATTTATTGCTAAAAAAGGGAATAATGTGGATGGACATCTTTTTATAGATAATGCTATTAATAATGGTGCTATAGCTGTGGTATGCAGCGAAGATGTGAATATTCCAGATAATATTGCCAAAATCATTGTAGAAGACTCCATAGAAGCAGAAGGATTGATAGCTGCTAATTTTTATGATCATCCTTCTGAAAAATTAAAAGTTATCGGCATTACAGGTACTAATGGCAAAACTACTACTGCTACTTTGATTTATCAATTGCTAAATAATCTTGGGCAAAAAGCTGGCCTCATTTCTACAATTACTTATAAATATGGCAATGTAGAGTTACCATCTATTAATACTACTCCTGATGCAATAGAATTAAATAAATTAATGTATGAAATGTGGATGAATGGATGTAGCTATGCAGTTATGGAAGTAAGCTCCCACTCCATCGTTCAGAAAAGAATCTGTGGAATAAATTTCGCTGGTGGCATTTTTACTAATATTACTCATGAACATTTAGATTATCATGGTACCTTTGATAATTATATTAAAGCAAAAAAAACATTATTTGATAATTTACCTGCAGATGCTTTTGCACTAGTAAATATTGATGATAAAAATGGTAAAATAATGGTCCAAAATACCAAAGCTAAGGTATTTACTTATGGATTATCTCGTATGGCAGATTTTCATGCTCGTATTTTAGAAAATACTCTGCAAGGACTTCATTTAGAAATTAATGACAATGATGCTTGGTTTCTATTACTTGGTAGATTTAATGCATATAATATATTAGCTGCTTATGGTGTAGCTATAATCTTGGGCTTTGATAATCAAAATATTTTATCTGAATTATCAAAAATACCACCAATAAATGGCAGATTTAATGTGATCTATTATGATGATATTTATATAATAATAGATTATGCTCATACACCAGACGCATTAGAAAACATCTTAAGTACTATTAACGAAATGGATATTAATGGAAGGATAATTACTGTTTTCGGTGCAGGTGGTAATAGAGACAAGACTAAAAGACCTCTTATGGGAAAGATAGCTTCACAATATAGCGATATGGTTATAATAACCTCTGATAATCCTAGAAATGAAGACCCATCAGCTATTATTTCCGATATAGAAAAGGGCGTCCCTGCTAATCTAAATCCTAAAGTTTTCAAAATTGAAGATAGAGCAGATGCTATCAAGATGGCTATAAATATAGCAAATAAAGGAGATATAATAGTAATTGCAGGCAAAGGACACGAAACTTATCAAGAGATCAAAGGCGTCAAAAATCACTTTGATGATAGAGAGGTTGTTTTACAAATTATTAACTCTAAAAAAATTATTAATTAAAAAAATATTTATATGTTATATTATTTATTCACTTATTTAGATAGAGTTTATGATCTACCAGGTGCTGGTCTTTTTAATTATATTTCTTTCAGAGCTGCTATGTCTGCACTTTTTTCGTTATTGATAATTTTAATTTTTGGTAAACCTTTTATTAATTATTTAAAAAAGAAACAAATAGGTGAAGAGATCAGACAACTAGGGTTGCAGGATGAAAACAATAAAAAAGGAACTCCAACTATGGGCGGCATACTAATATTTCTAGCCATAGTGATTCCAGTTTTACTCTTTTCTAGGCTGGGAAATGTATATGTCATTTTGATGTTAATTACTACTTTTATGATGGCAGGTCTAGGATTCGTTGATGATTATATTAAGGTATTCAAAAAAAATAAAAAAGGTGTGAGGGAAGGTGCTAAAATAATTGTACAATTATTTCTAGGTTTGATAGTAGCTTTAGTGATGTATAATAATCAGAATTTAGCGGTTAGAGAGCAAATATATCAAACTAATATAGTAGAAGATGTACAAGAAGCACCTGTGATGCGTAGTGCTAGTGACTACTTCGGACCAGAACAAGTGGGCTCGTTGAAAACGACTATTCCTTTTGTGAAAAATAATCAATTTGATTATGCTAGCCTACTGAAATGGATAGGTGAAGATTATCAAAAATGGGCTTGGATAGTCTTTGTCCCTATAATTTTAATCATTGTCCTTTTAGTAACCAATGGAGCTAATTTAACAGATGGATTAGATGGATTATGTGCGGGCACCTCTGCTGTGGTAGGTGCTGGTTTAGCTATTTTCGCATGGGTATCTGGTAACTTTGTCTTTGCTAGCTACTTAAATATTTTATACTTGCCAAATTCTGGAGAATTAACAGTGTTTATTGCCTCATTTATCGGTTCTTTGATAGGATTTATGTGGTTTAATTCCTATCCAGCAAAAATATTTATGGGCGATACTGGCAGCCTAATGATAGGTGGTATAATAGCTGTTTTTGCTATTTTAGTACGAAAAGAACTATTGCTTCCTTTGCTGTGTCTAGTTTTTCTATTAGAGATAGGCTCATCAGCTATACAAAGATATGTATTTAAATACAGAAAATGGAGATTTGGGCTAGAATATGCGCAAAATCATAGAGTTTTTCTGATGGCACCTCTACATCATCATTTCCAAAAAAAAGGCTGGCATGAGGTTACTATTGTTAATAGATTTATTATTATAAATATAATTGCTGTTATAATAGCAGTTATTACTCTTAAAATTAGGTAATTATGAAAGCTACACAAACAAATAATTTAATTTACCTTTTGAATGACAATATTCTGAAGCCTAATAATATTTCATTAGCAGAGAATATACCTCATCTGTTAGATGATCAATTAAAAACTGTAAAAAAATCTTCTAGTTCTTACCTCAAATATTTTACTAATAATTATAAAAGATTAAATCTTATCAGAGAAATAAATAATGTTAATTTTGTGGATGATAGCTACGCTACTAATAATTACGCTCTTTTTTACTCTTTAGAAAAAATTAATAATCCTATCATTTGGATTTCATTAGATAATAAAAACAATTATTTTAGTAATGCTTTAGCAAATATTATTCAGAAAAAAATCAAAATATGGATTACTATTACTAAAAATAAAACAGTATATAATAGTGAATATGCATACTTAGTACCTGAATTTTATTCAGTAAAGAATCTATCTGAAGCTACTAGACTATCATTTGCATTTTCAGATCCTTATGATACTATTTTATTTGTACCAAACAAATCTAACATAAATAGCAAATTATATTCTAATAAATTTAAAAAAATAGTTTATGAATTATGATTAAAAAAATATTTAATATTTTCAAAGGTGATAAAACTATCTGGATAGTATACTTATTTTTATGTATATTCTCTATGATAGCAGTATATACCACTATTGGCAATTTAGCATTTAGATTTAATGAGGGTAATACAACATATTATTTGCTACAACATTTAATAATATTAATCTTTGGAATAGTATTAGCATATTTAGTACATTTAATGGACTATCGCATCTGGGGACTAATAGCACGGTTTTTATTTATAATCGCTATACCATTATTGATAGTTACATTATTTAAAGGACAAACGACAAATGATGCAGCTAGATGGCTGAGAATACCATTTATAGGCATTTCATTTCAAACTTCTGATTTTGCTAGATTTGCATTAATAATATTAATAGCTAGTATAGCAGCTAAGAAACAAGACAATATCACAGATTTCAAACATGCATATCTCCCTATGATAGTAGCCGTAGCTATAACAGTAGGATTAGTATTTCCTACAAACCTATCAACAGCAATTCTGATTTTAGCTACTGCATTATTAATAATGTATATCGCGAGAGTCCCTTTAAAATATTTATTAGCTACCGTTGGCATAGTTGTAGCCATCATGGGAATATCTATATTAATAATGCTACAAATGCCTAATAAAGGACGCGTGGGTACATGGCAGTCTAGAATAGAAAGTTTCACTAATAACGAAGGGAATGTATCATATCAAAGGATGAAAGCAGATATCGCTATTGCTAATGGTGGAGTAATAGGTAAATTCCCAGG
The DNA here is from genome assembly GCA_001603615.1 of Bacteroidales bacterium Bact_20. Classification (GTDB taxonomy): domain Bacteria; phylum Bacteroidota; class Bacteroidia; order Bacteroidales; family DTU049; genus DTU049. The sequence goes on from LUZL01000188.1 coordinate 8,503, forward strand.
TAATTCTACTCAACGTGGCACATTACCTCAATCTCATACAGATTTTATTTATGCTATCATAATTGAAGAATTAGGTATGATAGGAGGCATAGCTGTTTTACTTTTATATTGTGTCCTGATTTATAGAGCTATACATGTAGGGAAACAAAGTAAGGGCTTTTTTGGTGCTTTTCTAGCTATAGGTTTTGGATTTTATATAGGATTTCAAGCTTTTGTAAATATGTCTGTCGCTGTAGGGCTAATTCCAGTTACTGGTCAACCTCTACCAATGATAAGCAAAGGTGGCACTTCTATCATTTTCACTTCTATTGCTATAGGCATCATACAAAGCATAGCTCGTGATTATCAAAAAAACCTTATAAAAGATGAAAATACTATTAAAGAAAATGAAGTAGAGGAAGACGAGGAAAAATTATCAGAAAATACAGTAACAGCATGATAGAATTAATTAATTTTTTTAAATATAATTAGCAATGAACGAAATTAATAAAATAAAATCTTGGGTTATATTCTCTGCTGGTGGAACAGGTGGACATATATTTCCTGCTCTCGCAGTGGCTGAGAGACTCAGAGAGTCGCATCCTGATATAGGAATATTATTTATAGGTAATAAAAATAGAATGGAAGCTGATATAATTCCTGACCACAATTTCCCAATTATCTTACTAGACATGCATGGAGTAGATAGGAAAAATTTATTAAAAAATATTAATCTACCTTATAAACTTTTAAAATCTTGGATGGAATTAAATAAAATTTTTAAAAGATTCAAACCAAAAGTAGCTGTAGGTTTCGGTGGATACGTAACATATCCTGTGCTTAAATTTGCTCAATGGCGAGGTATACCTACTATTGTGCAAGAGCAAAATAGTACCCCTGGACTTGCTAATATCAAGTTAAGTAAAAAAGCTTCTGCTATTTGCGTAGCTTATCCTACAATAAAAAATTATATTAAAACCCCTAATGTACACCTGATAGGTAATCTAGTAAGAAATGAAATCACAACACCAATGACTAAAGAACTAGCTGCAAATTTTTGGAATTTGAATGAAAACAAAAAAACTATTCTAGCTCTCGGTGGTAGTCTCGGTGCTAAAGCTATTAACGATTTTATTTGCGATATTTTACCAGACTTGATAACAAAAGATTTGCAATTAATATGGCAAACTGGCGATAAATATTCTCTAGATACTTGCATTAATAAAGATAAAATAAATAATAATATCATTGCTAAACCATTTATTAATACAATGAGAGAAGCATATGCTATGGCTGATATAGTGATAGCTCGTGCTGGTGCTAGCACTCTAGCTGAATTAGCTGCCTTAGCTAAACCAGCTATCATCATTCCTTCTCCTAATGTAGTAAATAATCATCAATACCTCAATGCTCAAGCTCTAGCTGAAAGTAATGCAATTATTTTACTAGAAGAAAATCTATTAAATACTAATGGTAAAAACATTGTAATGGATTTGATAAATAATGAAACTTTGCAAAAACAATTAAGTGAAAATATTAGTAAATTTCATAATCCAAATGCTATGGATAACATAATAGCATTGATAGAAAAATATTTAAAAAATTAATAAAGATGAAACTAGATAATATAGAAGTGAAACATATATATATGCTAGGTATAGGAGGAGTAGGCATGGGTGCTCTAGCTCAATATTTTCTCTATTATGGGTGTAAAGTATCTGGCTACGATAGAGAGCGCTCAGAGGTATGTAGGATTCTAGAAAGTAAAGGTGCTACTATTCACTATAAACCTAATAATGATCTAGTACCTGACGACATAGATATTGTTATCTATACACCAGCCATTGCTTCTGATTTTGATGAATGGGAAACTATAAATAATAAACATCTACCCATTTACAAAAGAAGTGATATATTAGCTATGATCACTCCTAAATATAAAACCTATGCTGTAGCTGGCTCTCATGGTAAATCTACAGTAACTGCTATGCTTTCTCATATTTGGAGCACAGCTAATAGAGATTTCTTGTCTATGATAGGGGCTATTATAAAAGATTATGAGAATAATTTTATTATCAATGGAGAACCTCAAGAATTTATAGTAGAAGCTGATGAGTATGATAAAACATTCTTGAAATTCATTGTAGAGACAGGCATCATAACATCTATAGAGCCAGATCATTTAGATATTTACAAAAGCTATGATGAATTAAAAGTCGCATTTGCTGAATTTGCAATTAAAATACAAAATGAAGTATGGATAGATGAAAATGTAAATTTGCAAACTAATAAAAAATTGCTTACATACGGTTTATCTAATAGCTCAGATATTTATGCTGATAATCTGAGATTGCAAGATGGGAAATATATTTTTGATATAAATTCTCTCTATCATAATTTCAAAATAAAAGATATTATATTAAATATGGCAGGCATACATAATATTAGAAATGCCACTGCAGCTATCGCCATTGCTTTGTCAAACAATATTAATATTGATAATATTAAGAAAGCTATTAGCACATATCCTGGGTTAAAACGACGTTTAGATTTAATATATAATGGGAAAATAAAAAAATATTATGATGATTATGCACATCATCCTACTGAAATAAACACATTATTCGAAGCTCTAAAAAGTTTATATCCAGATAAAACATTTTGTGCTATTTTTCAACCTCATCTATTTAGCAGAACATTATATTTAGCAGATGATTTTGCTAATTCTTTATCTAAATGGGATAGAATCATTTTATTAGATATTTATCCCGCTAGAGAAGAACCAATAGAGGGAGTAACCTCTGAGTGGCTATTAAGTAAAATCACAAATAACAATAAATATTTAATGACAAAAGATGAATTATTAAAAAATATAAATAAAATTAGTGAAGACGTAATAGTAACAATAGGTGCTGGAGATATTGATAAACTCCGAGAACCAATAAAAAATAAATTGATTGAATATGAAGCATAAAAAGTGGTTAATAGCATTAAGTATTATTTTGCCAATAATCATAATTACTGGCTGGCTAGTCATCAGAGATAGGTCAGCAGCCACTTCTATTAGTAGTATAGAAATTAACATTAATACAGCAGATACTAATAAAATAATAGATACTACTTATGTTTTAGATTTAATATATAAGGTTACTCCCAGAGTGTTAGGAGTAATGATAGAGGATTTCCCATTAGATAGTATTTATCAAACAATAAAACAATCACATTTTGTTGAAAAAGTTTTGTGTAATATTAAATTAGATGGTACACTGAAAATAGATGTATGGGCACGTTGTCCATTACTACATATAATAGCTAATGATGGTAGTGAATGTATAATGGATACATCTGGTTATTTAATGCCAGTACCTCAGAGATATAATTTATATATACCAGTAGCATATGGAAATATTAAAACTAAATTAAAAATTGGTACAAAAGTTAACAATATAACAAACTATACCTATGAAACAAAAGAATGTAGTGAATTAGATAAATTGTATTATTTAGCTAAAAACATTAAAAAGAACGAAATATCAAAATTACTTTTTTGGGATATTTATGTGGAAACCCCAAAATCTTACTATATATATCCAATAGTAGGTAATCAATATGTAAGGATAGGAGACGTAGATCTACTAAATGATAAACTAAGAAATATATCTATCTTTTATAACAATATCCAACATATTTCAGATATTAATACTTATGTAGGTTTCGATTTAAGGGTTCCACCACAGATAATAGCAATCAAACAATTATGAAAAAGATTTTAATTTTAAAAAAATATAAAATATGAAAAAACAAACTAACACTTTAGAAGAAAGAATTTATGTGGGGCTAGATATAGGCACCACCAAATTAGCCATGGTAGCTGGCAGACTAAATGAAGATGGTAAATTAGAAATCATAGGACACGAGGTAGTACCAAGCAAAGGTGTTCGTAGAGGAACAGTTATTAATGTACAAAAAACTGTAGATGGCTTGAAAGAGCTAAAAACAAAAATGCTAAATAATTTTGGTATAGATGTAGGTATAGTACACCTAGGTATAGCGGGTAAATATGTAGAGAGTATAAATACTGAACATAGTATGATACGCAAAAATCCTAACAGCATGATTACCCCACAAGAAATAGATGATTTATTAGAAACAGTTAAACAAATGCTTAAACAACCTGGCAAAGAAGTGATACACGTGATACCACAAGAATATACAATAAATGATGAAGGAGGGATAATAGATGTGATAGGTGCTGTGGGAACAAGCTTGAAATGTAAAATTCATGCTGCGATAGCAGATGTATCATCTGTAGAAATGTTAAAAAATTGCGTATCTATGGCAGATATGGATATAGCGAATATAATGCTCGAACCTATAGCCTCTGCTAAAGCTGTCATAGGAGAACAAGAAAAAGAAGGTGGAGTAGTTTTAGTAGATATAGGTGGTGGCACTACAGATATAGCAATAATAAAAGATGATATAGTGAGACATACCTGCGTCATTCCTTTTGGTGGTGAAGCTATTACTGAAGATTTAAAAAATGGATTATCATTACTAAAAGATGAAGCTGAAATCTGTAAAATTAACTACGGCAATGCGATACCTGCCGATGTTAATCCTAATGATGTAATATCTTTTCAAGCAATGAAAAATTGTCCATCACGAGAATTTTCTCTCAAAGCAATAAGCGAAATAATTAGTGCTAGATTAACAGAAATTCTAGAAACTGTAAATTATGAAATAAATTTATCTCAAGTACCAACACCTCTCATTGGCGGAATAGTGCTAACAGGTGGTGGCTCATTAATTAAAAACACTACTCAATTGGCTTCATATATTACTGGTATGACTGCTAGAATCGGAGGACCTAATCATTTGCTATCTCATGACACTCCAAGCATATTATTATCTCCACAATATTCCACTGTTATAGGATTATTATTGAATGCTGTAGAAAATGATTATAATGTAATAAAACTTAATAACAAAATAAGTGATAGCAAGACAGTACCAGCTAAAGAAAAAAAAGAAAAAAAACACAAATTTGATATTTTTGGCAATTTGTCAAATTTCTTTGATTAATAAAAAAAATTAATATTATGGAAAAACAATCATTTGAATTTATATTACCAGAAGCTGAACCACCTATAATAAAAGTTATGGGCATAGGAGGCGGTGGATGTAATGCTGTCAAACACATGTTTGACAAAGGAATAAAAGGTGTAGATTTTATAATTTGTAATACAGATTTACAAGTATTAGAAACCAACCCTATACCTACAAAAATTAAATTAGGAGATACTGGCTTAGGTGCAGGTTCTAAACCAGAAGTAGCGAGACAAGCTGCAGAAGACAGTGCTAATGAAATTACTAAAATCCTACAAAATAACACTAAAATGCTATTTATAACAGCTGGAATGGGTGGTGGTACTGGCACTGGTGCTGCACCTGTAGTAGCTAAAATCGCTAAAGAATTAAATATACTAACAGTAGCAATAGTAACAACACCATTTATGTTTGAAGGAAACCATCGCTACCAACATGCCATGACTGGTATAGAAGAACTACGCCAAAATGTAGATGCACTCCTGGTAATACATAATGAAAAATTATTTGACCTCTATCCTGACTTGAAACTGAGCAATGCCTTTTCTATTGTAGATGATGTATTATTAACTGCTGCTAAGGGTATAGCAGAAATAATAACAATTCCTGGAGTGGTAAATGTAGATTTCGAAGACGTTAAAACAGTAATGAAAGATAGTGGTATAGCATTAATGGGTACCGGCTACGCTGAAGGGGAAAATAGAGCTATTAAATCTCTGGAAACTGCAATTCATTCTCCATTACTAAGTGAAATATCTATCACTGGTGCTCAAAATGTTTTATTGTATATATCATATGGTAGTAATGAATTAACAATAAGAGAATTCAATGAAATGACCTCATACTTAAAAAATGAAACTGGTGGTGCTAATGTAATATGGGGTAATTCTTATAATCCAGAACTCAATGGTGTACAAGTAACAATAATAGCTACAGGCTTCAATATTACAAATCCCACAATAAATGCAAATAAAAAATTAGAAAATAATAAATATAATGCATCCAATGTAGGAGAAGAAAAAATTGGCTATGGTAGAAACTATAAGGATGATCAAGAACTAGAGAAATA
>LUZL01000189.1:0-435 GCA_001603615.1 Bacteroidales bacterium Bact_20
ACAAGGATTAGAAGGAGGAATAAGTTTTTCTGGTATCATAGAAGCAGATGAGCTATTAATAGAATATTCAGAGAAAGGACGTAGGTTCAAAAGTTTAGAAGAGAAAGAGAAAGCAATGAAGACTGTACATCCAAATGTAGCTGTATTAGTGATGACAGATAGAGAAGGTAATTTACTTTTCAAACATACTGGTGAAAAAAGAGTACAAAACGAACAGATAAAAGAAGAATTGAAAAGGAGAACATCTGAGAATAATTTGATATGTATCAAACCAAACGAAGAGTTCAAAAAGGCAGTATCAGAATCGGAAACTAAAAAGGTATTAGTGAGAAAACAAACTAAAGGCTTGGCAGTGTATAGCACACAAGTAGCGGAGAAAAAGATTAAAGGATTACACATTTGGATGAGTAAGTTCAGAGGAGTTGCTACGAAGTA
>LUZL01000189.1:471-1545 GCA_001603615.1 Bacteroidales bacterium Bact_20
ATGGGAGCGGTATTTGAGATTGATGAAGTTAAAATATTAATGTAATACTAAAAGTTAAACAGAAATAACTGTTAATGTTTTCTGTTTGTTTCTTCCCCAAAATAATAATATCCCTATTTCAATTTTATTTTATCATTTTTTATCAAAAATCTATATGGCAAAAGAGCATCATTGCCAGCATATTTTACTCCTATACGAGTAGTAATGATAATTTCACTTTCTGGAATTTCTATTCCATAATCGTCAATTATAATATCTGAATCTATTAGACTTTTCTTATTGTCTGTAGTTGTTATTGATAGCATAGCCGTTAGTTTCCCAGGACCGATGCCATTAGCATTCATCTTTTTCTTGCTTGCTCTTTGCTGCATTATTTCCATTCCTTCAAGTGGATAAATAGCTCTTATCAATACTGCATCTGGAATACCTTCTACATTTGTAACTACATTAAATAAATGATGTATTCCATAACATAAATAAACATACGCTATACCACCTCTCATATACATTGCTTCATTCCTAGCTGTTTTTTTACCACCAAAAGCGTGAGAAGCTCTATCATTAACTCCATTATATGCTTCTGTTTCTGTGATTATGCCAGATGTTAATATCCCATCTTTTTTAGTTATTAATACTTTACCTATTAATGATTTTGCAATATTTATAACATTAGATTGAGTATAAAAATCTATAGGAAGAGGCATAAAATGATGAGATTCAATAATTTTTATAAAAGAAATTAAAAATTAGGTTTTAGATCATATTTTTGATAGAAATTATCAATAACTTCAACAGCCTCTTCTGGTGTATCTACTAATGTAAAAAGACTCATATCTGACTCACTAATATATGCATTAGCTAATAGAGTATTCTTAATCCACTCTATTAATCCACTATAAAATGATTTATCCACTAATACTATAGGGAAACGTAATGATTTTTTAGTTTGTATTAGAGTAAGAGCTTCAAACATTTCATCACAAGTGCCATAACCACCTGGTAGTACGATATATCCTTGAGCATATTTGATAAACATTACTTTTCTACTAAAAAAATGTTTAAATGTTATCAATT
>LUZL01000190.1 GCA_001603615.1 Bacteroidales bacterium Bact_20
ACAGTAACAGGTACTAGTGCAGCAGGATGTACAGGAACTGTTACAGTTAGTGTAACAGTAAATCCATTACCTTCGGTAACTGCTTCAGCTTCTCCTACATCTCTATGTAATGGAGAAACCTCAGTATTAACGGCCAGTGGAGCTAACACATACAGTTGGTCTCATAGCTTAGGCACAGGAGCCAGTAAAACAGTAACTCCAAGTGCAACGACGACATATACAGTGACGGGAACAAGTACTGAAGGATGTACTGCGACAACAACTGTAAATGTAATGGTTAATCCATTACCTACGGTAAGTATAGAATCATCTCAATCATCTATCTGCATTGGGAGTAGTACAATACTAACTGCGAATTCTGACATTCCTGGAACATCTTTCGTTTGGTGCAATAATCTCAGTGGGAATAATATCACTGTAACACCAACATCAAATACTACATATAATGTTACAGGGACGACTCCTGAAGGTTGTACTGGTACTACATTTATAACAATTGAAGTTACACATCCTCCTATTGTTAATTATACTACAGTACAATCGCATTGTGGACAATCCAATGGTAGCATAGTGATAAATGTTAATGGAGGTGTACCACCATATACATATCAATGGTCTAATGGAGCAACTAGTGGAAATTTAATTAATGTATCAGCAGGTAGTTATAATTTGACAGTTACTGATGCAAACGGTTGTAAAACATTTGTCAATGCTACTATAACAGATGCACCTAGACCACAAGCAATTTTTGCACCTAAACCTCAAATCACTACTATAGATGAGCCTGTTATATATTTTGAAAATTTTTCTACAAATGCTAATTCTTTTTATTGGGATTTCGGTGATGGATATAATTCTACTGACTTTTCTCCTATTCATACATATTTATACTCAGGAGAATACCATGTAATACTTTCAGTATTTGATCAATATGGATGTACAGATACAGTCGGTGCAAATATAATAATTAAAGAAATTAATAATTATTATATTCCAAATGCTTTCACTCCTAATGGCAATGATTTAAATGAAAAATTTAATTTAATAGGATCTGGAATTAATCCAAATACTTTTGAAATGAGGATTTTTGATAGATGGGGTAAACAAATATTTTACACAAGAGATATAAACGAAGGATGGGATGGAACCTATAATGGAAAAATTGTACAACAAGGGATGTATTCTTATATGATTAAATTTGAAGATTCACAAGGTTATAGAAAACATGTAGTAACTGGAGAAGTTGTTATAATTAAATAGTTTTTACATTAAAAAGTAATAGATTTTAGAAAACAAATAAATTGATTACATCGCAATGTTTTAATAATTTTGTATAAAATTATTAGAACATATGAATATTGCAATTTTAAGCATTGGAGATGAACTACTAAGAGGTATCATAGATAATAAGAATGCTTCATATATCGCAAATAAATTATTTTTAAATGGATGTCAGATAAATACTATATTAACAGTTAGTGATGATTTGAATGAAATCATTAATGCTTTAAAAGATTTATCAAAATCAAATGATATAATAATCTCTACTGGAGGCTTAGGTCCTACGCCAGATGATAAAACTATAGAAGCTATAGCTGAATGGGTGAATGTACCACTGATAGTGAATGAAGAAGTAAAAAACTCAATACAAAAATTTTATAATAAACGTGGAGTACCAATTAATCAATTCAGAGAAAAAATGGCTATGATCCCTCAGAATTCTGAAATATTATCTAATCCTGTCGGAGCAGCACCTGGTCTAAAAGTAAAACACAATAATGCTATTCTATTTGCTTTGCCTGGTGTACCACTAGAAGCTCAGACTATATTTGATGAGTCTATTTTGCCGTGGATTATAGAAAATTTTTCTCATAATTTATGGTACAGCGGGTATACTTTTAGAAATATCAGAGAAAGTGAACTAGCTGAGTTTATAGAACCTTTAATTAAAAAATTTGATACTTTATCTACAGCATATTTGCCTTCTTATGGTTATGTCAGAATAGTTTTCACTGCTAATAAAGATTTCTCTGAAGATATTAATTTTAAAAAATTCGTTAGCAGTTTAATATATACTTTTAGAGAACATTATGTTTATGATAATATAGAGAAACCAGAGATATATTTGCATAGTTTACTTGTTAATTCTAATAAAACTCTTTGTACTATAGAAAGTTGTACTGGTGGAAATGTAGCAAGTAAAATAGTGTCTAATGCTGGTAGTTCAGGATATTTCAAAGGTACACTAGTATGCTATTCTAATGAAATTAAGGAGAATATATTAAACGTTCCCGAAGATGTTATAGCGACCAAAGGTGCTGTAAGCGAAGAGACAGTGAGATATATGGTAGCAAATGGTAAAAAATTATTTGAAACAGATTATGCAATAGCTATAAGTGGAATAGCAGGTCCTACTGGTGGTAGTGAGGATAAACCTGTTGGGTTAGTTCATTTCGCTATTGCTAAATCATCTAAAATTTTTCATTATCAATATAATTTCCATGGAAATAGAGAAATGATTATAGAATCAGCTACTAATACTGCTATTTTACTTTTGATTCAGCATATTTTACATTAATATTCATTAATATATTTTTATAATAAAGGAACAATTTTTGAGTAATTTCTAAACATATTTTTGCTAAATTAAGTTATGAAAAACAATAATAAAAAAGCTATTATTATCTTTATTTTGACACTGACTATTATGCTAGTTATATATTTTGTTATTAATAAATCAGAATATTATTTTCCTAAAAGAGAAAATTATAATATATATGGGATTGATTTATCTTACTATCAAGGAGAACAGATTAAATGGGATACATTACTATATGGAAATGATTTACCAATAGAATTTGTTTTTTTAAAGGCATCTGAGGGTATTAGTTTACAAGATAAAATGTTTAAAGAATATGCTAAAGAATTAATAGAAAGAAATATTTGCATCGGAGCATATCATTATTTTATAGCTGACATTAGTGGTAGTGAGCAAGCTAAGAATTTTTTGAGTTCCATAAATGGTATAAAACTTAATCTACCATATGTAATAGATATAGAAGAATATAAAGATAGAGAAGTAGCTATAAGGAATTTAAATACTTTTATTCAAACAATTAATAATGAAACCAATCATGAAATAATGATTTATACAAATATATCTACATATTATGATTTAATAGTAGGTAATGATTTAGATCATTTGCCGTTATGGATAGCATCATATAGAACAGATAAACCCCAATTGCAAAGAGAATACTTATTTTGGCAATATACAGACAGAGGAAGATTGAAAGGTATAAGCACTAAAGTAGATTTAAATGTATTCAATGGTAGTAATAATGAATGGATGGTTTATAAAAAGAAGTGTGGATGTTTGTAACAATAATATTAGAATAATCCTAATTGTAATTTTGCCTCTTCTGACATCATATCAGGAGACCAAGGAGGATTAAATGTTAAATTAATTTTAATATCATTAATGCCTTCTATATTACTAAGAGAAGACTTTACATCATCTATGATCATTTCTGAAATGGGACAATTAGGTGCTGTCATAGTCATAGTAATGGTAACATCATTATTATCACTAATATCTATATTATAAACTATACCGAGATCCCATATATTGACTGGTATTTCAGGATCGAAAACAGTTTTGAGAACTTCAATAATTTTATCTTTGCTAATCATCACTTTTATTTTTTAATAAATATGCCTCAGCATATAATTTTATTTGTTTAATTAAACTACGTAAACCATTAGAACGAGTAGGAGAGAGGTGAGAATGTAGTCCGATTTTGTCAAAGACTTCAAAGTTATATTTGACAATATCATCCAGAGGTTCACCATTTACAAGCTCTAGTACAATAGCAGCCATACCTTTGGTAATAATCGCATCACCATCAGCTTTGCAAAATAAACGACCATTTTTTTGTTCACAAAATAACCATAATTGGGATTGACAACCGCTAATTAAATATTGTGGAGTTTTATATTTAGGATCTAAAGGTTCTAAATTTTTGGCTTTATCAATTAATATATTATATCTGTCCATCCAATCATCAAATATGGAGAACTCTTCCTCTATTTGTTTGGCTTTTAATTCTATATTATTCATTATTTATTTTTGTTAAAAAATTTATAAACTGTTTTAAGCCCTTCTACTAATTTATCTATGTCATCTTTAGTATTATAAGGAGCAAATGAAGCTCTTATAGTACCGCTAACACCTAGTATTGACATAAGAGGCTGAGCACAATGGTGGCCGACTCTAACGGCAATTTTTAATTCATCCAAAACTGTCGCTGCATCATATGGATGGATACCATCAAGCAAAAAAGACAGAGCTCCATAATGTTTTTGCTCAGGGATAGCAAAAATTTTGATAAAAGGTAGTGAAGATAATTTTTGATAAGCATAATTCCATAGCTCTTCTTCGTAACCAAACATCAAATTTTTATCACATTGATTTATAAAATCTATAGTAGCTCCCCATGCTATAGCATCTGCATAATTAGGAGTGCCAGCCTCAAACTTAAAAGGTAATTCATTAAAGGTAGTATGATCTATACTTACCTGGTCTATCATCTCACCACCGCTCTGATAGGGAGGCATAGCAGCTAACCATTTTTCTTTACCAAATAAAATACCTATACCAGTAGGACCATAAAATTTGTGAGCAGATAGTGAGACAAAGTCAGCATCTAATTGCTGCACATCTATAGGCATGTGAGGAAAAGATTGAGCAGCATCTAAAAGAACGGGAATATTTTTAGAATGAGCAAATTGAATAATTTCATTAACTGGAGTAGCTATTCCCAGCACATTACTCACTTGGGTAATAGCAATGATTTTTGTATTATTATCAACCAATTTTTTAAAAGCTTCAAGATCTAAAGTATAATTATTTGTATTAAATGGGATGACTCGCAATTCTAAATCTTTTCTTTTAGCAGCTAGTTGCCACGGTACGAAATTACTATGATGCTCGATCGGTGTAGTAATGATATTGTCACCAGACTTACAAAATTGCTCAATATAGCTAAAAGCAACTAAATTTATAGCGTCAGTAGTGCCTTTAGTAAAGATAATCTCATTACTATTTTTAGCATTGATGAAATGTTGAATTTTATTTCTCGCATCTTCAAATAATTCTGTTGCTTTAATAGAGAGATAATGAGCCCCACGATGGACATTGGCATTAAAGTGTGAATAGAAAAAACTAAGTGAATTGATAGTTTCAATATTTTTTTGTGTGGTTGCAGCATTATCTAAATAAGTAATATCTAAATCATTAGAGAAAAAAGGAAAATGATTCCGAAAGAGAATAGGATCCCATGGCATAAAGTTAAAATTTATTAATAATTACAAAAATAAAACATTTTTTAAAAAAGAAAATGATTTAGTAACAAATATCATTTTAAATATTTATTCAATACTATAAAAATAATATTCGCAAAGCATATAATTTTACTTAAAAGATTTTAGATATTGATTTAAAAACCATAAAAGTTGTTTAATTTAAAAAATTTTTTATTATTTTTATAAAACTAAAAAGATTTAGATGATTTTTTTATATTTGAGGATTAAAGAAAAATATGTGTAACTTTAAATTTTAAAAAATCCATGGAAAACAATTATTACATTGGGATAGATATTGGCGGAACTAATACAGTATTTGGTATAGTAAACGAGATAGGCGAAATAATTTTTACTAGTTCTTTCTCAACAAATGAATATAAAGACCCCAGAGATCTAGTAAAAGATATATATGATAAATATATTAATTTTATTAATACAAAACATATACAAGCTAGCGGTGTGGGGATAGGAGCTCCAAATGGTAATTTTTACACAGGATGTATAGAATTTGCTCCCAACTTGCATTGGGGAGAGAATATCCCAATAGTAAAGATATTTAATGAGATATTTAAGTTGCCAGCAATACTCACTAATGATGCCAATGCAGCAGCAATAGGAGAAAAATTTTGGGGTGCAGCCAAAGATATGAAAGATTTTGTAGTACTCACCATTGGTACAGGCCTAGGAAGCGGCATTTTTGTTAATAATAACATTATACATGGTAAAAATGGTTATGCAGGAGAGCTAGGACATACTACTATCCCAGAAAGTAATCGTGCATGTACTTGTGGTAGAATTGGATGTTTAGAAACTTTTGTATCATCAAGGGGTATTTTGCAAACATACCAAGAAATATGTGCTAAAAAAAATATAGAAATTATAATAGGGGACATAAGCACCAAAGATATTTATGACTTAGCACAAAAGGGTAATAAAGAAGCCATAGAAACATATAAAATAACAGGTGAAGTCATAGGTCATTCGCTAGCTAATTTAGTTATGATACTAGACCCTGAAGCTATATTTTTATTTGGAGGTATAGCTAATGCTCATCCTATTCTCATACCTACAATATCAGATGTAATAGATAGTAATGTTTTATCTTTGTTTAAAGGAAAAGTTAAAATTTTACCATCTGCACTAATGAATAAAAATGCTGCTATATTAGGGAGTACAGCATTGTTTTATTTATGAAAATATAGGAGTAGAATAATAAGGTGATTATATGATAATTTTTTGAAGGAACAAAAAATTATCATATAATTGTTAGTAAAAAAATTTTTGTTATACTTAACA
>LUZL01000191.1 GCA_001603615.1 Bacteroidales bacterium Bact_20
ATAGATGGTGGTTCATTTTATGATAAAAGTATTATCAATTACCTCAATCCAGCTACATATTCTTTGTTTGACTCTTCATCTATCGTTTTAAATATTGGTGCTAAAGCTAATGGAAATATAGTCAGCAATGCTCAACAATCATATTATCAATGGGGTGGTGGACTTAATATGATTAGTGGTGGTTTTAGAATAAATAAATTCCTATCCGCTGCCATTGGCCTTGTACCATTTTCTAATGTAGGTTATAAAATAGTAGACTCTGTAGCCGAGTTTCCCACTTCATCTTATCAAAATGTTTATTCTTCTCATGGTGGCATTAATCAGGCATTTGCTGGTATAGGAATTAATGTTAGTAAAAATATTGCTTTAGGGTTAAATGTTAGTTATTTATTTGGGTCTATTTATCAAAATAATTATACAGACTTTGACACTACTTACTTTTTAGATAGTAGATTTACAAATATCACTTTCGTAAATGATATATATTTTAATACGGGACTTAGAGTTATGATACCTATGGAGAAATCTAATCTATCTTTTAGCTTTTCTTATGCTCCTCAAATAAATATTAATGCAAGTAGAACTATAAGGTCTGAACTGATAACCTTCGGAGTGAATAATAACGCAAGTATAGACACTATTAATGAAACTATTATAGATGGAGAATATTTATTTCCTTCATTCTATGGTGCTAGCATCAGCTGGGATAATAAAAAAAATATTAAAATATTCTTAAATTCTTATTTTTCTGATTGGAAAAATTTTAAAAATTTTGGAGAAACAGATAGCCTACAAAATAGTTTTGCTGTGCAAACAGGTTTTTCATTTATTCCTAAACCAAATTCTTTAAAAAATATATTTGTCCGAAGTAATTACATTATTAGTCTAAAGTATGATAAAACATATTTAAATCTTAGGAATACTTCTCTAGATGCATATACTGTTTCAGCTACTATGCTTATGCCTTTCAGACCTGTATTCAAATCAATATCATCTCTTGGTATCAATTTTGCATATACTTTTCAAGGAACTAAAAAGAATAATTTATTAACAGTAAATAATTTTAATATAGGAATATCATTACAGTTAAAAGAAGGGTTTTATGAAAGAAAAAGATATGAATAATAATTTTAAGAAAAATAAAAAAATAAATATGAAAAAGTTAGTTTTAATTTTAGGAATGTTAATGTGTATAGGTGGAATAAACGCCCAGAACAAAAATATTACATTCCCAGAACCATGTAGTATAAAAGGACCTAAATGGGGCAAAGATAGTGTAAAAGCTGTACAGAGCTATTCCATTTTTAGAGAAAATATGAAGCAATGGACTGCTAACAAGCAACGAACAGAGTTATTAGAATATTCTCTGGACAGTTGGAGATTTTTATTCAACCATGCTCCTTTAGCTAGTCCATATATCTATATTGATGGTCAAGATATTGTAGAATATTTAATAAAGAAAAATGAAGCAAACCCAGATCTAAGACAAAAATATATAGATACTCTTATGATGGTTTTTGATAAACGAATAGAAGCTTTTGGGTGTGAATCTCACTCTTCTGAGGGTTTTGTTTTAGGTAGAAAAGCACTTAGTTTATTAAAATATAGACCAGAGAATACCCAAGAGATACTTGCTACTTTTCGCCGAAGTATAGATCTAGGTAAAGAAAATACAGAACCAGCCATAGTGTTTAACTATTATCATTATATAGTAAATCAAGTAAATAATGGACAAATGGATACTCTAGTGATCTTTGAAGAATATGATAGATTGTATGAATTAATGAATAAGCGATTGATAAAATTATATGATGAATATAAGGATAATCCTGCAGATAGTACTAAATACGAAAGATCTATTAAAAATGTTCAAGCAGCTATTATTAATATGGATAATTTTATGGAACCATTTGCTAACTGTAGCATTATAATAGATATATATAATAAAAAATTTGAACAGAATAAACAGAATACAGAATTTCTACGCAGATTAACAAATATAATGGAGAAAAAAAGTTGCGATGATAACCAATTATACTTTAAAGCATCAGAACAATTATATGCTTTAGATCCCTCTCCGGCTTCTGCATTTGCATTAGCTAAATCTTTTATAAAAGCAAAAAGATATAATGATGCAATAAAATATGCTACACAGGCTGCAGAGAATTTTGATAATGCAGATGATAAATTCGACGCATATATGGTGCTAGCAGAAGCATATAGATTAAATGGACAGTATCCTGCTGCTAAAAATGCTGCTATGAAAGCATCTAACATTAAGCCAAATAGTGGAAAACCATATATCTTTATTGGTGATTTGTACATGATAACAGCAAACAGCTGCGGCGACAATCCTATATCTAAAAGAGCTGGCTTCTGGGCAGCTTATGATCAATATAATAAAGCTAAAAAAGATCCAGAATTTGCTAATATTGCTTCTAAAAAAGCTTCTGAAGCATATTCATATTTTCCTAAGACTGAGGATTTATTCTTTTATGGATTTTACAAAGGTGACGCATATACTATTAATTGCTGGTACACTGAAACAACTACTATCAGAGCCATTGATTAAAATATTTTATGAAATCTTCATGGTTTCTTACTCTGGTTATAATATTTTTAACTGTCTCGCTGTGGAGTTGCCAACCTAATACTATTGAGGAAGTCAAAAAACTAAGTGAACAAGATACATTTCCTATTGCAGTTATTAATAATGCAGAAGTTTATTATTCTGATAGTGGTACTGTAACTATGCACATATGGGCTCCAATCATTAAAAATTATTTATATCCAAATGAAATTACCATTTTAGAGGGTAATATAAAAGGTAATTTTTATGATTCTATTGGACAAGTCCGGTCAATAATACATTGTCATTATGCAAAATTAGATGACAGAAATGGGATTGTAGAACTTAGAAAAAATGTAAAAGTATTCAATATAATGGATGAGACAGAGTTCTACTCTGAGGAGTTAATATGGAATCGTCGTGAGCATAATATTACATCTACTAAATTTATTAGAATAATCACTCCAGATAAAATCATCTGGGGAGATGGTTTCCAATCTGACGAAGAACTAAAAAATTATAAAATACTAAAACCTAAAGGAGAAATATATGTAAATGAATTATAGCATTTAACATAGAAATTTTCTTTTGAATGAATATTAATTTTTGTTTATGACTTTAGAAAAATATTAAATAGCTTTTATTTTAATTTTTCAATGTATTTTTGCAAATGATTTTATTAATAAAAATAAATGCTTAGAATATATCTTTCGAAATACATAAAATTATTTTTACTAATCATAGTGCTTCTAAATAATGGATTATTGGCTCAGAGTGAGTCTCAAAAGAAAAAATTAGAAGCACAAAAATCTGAATTGGAACGACAAATAAAAAATACAGAAAAATTATTACAATCTACGCGTAAAGATCGTAAAAATTCCCTTGCAGAGCTTGATCTATTAAATGCTAAGCTCCGAGATAATCAGAAAATGAAAAATATTATCACAGCAGAATTAAACTATGCTGATACTAAATTGAGTGAAATCTCTAGAGAAATACCTATTATTCAACAAAATATTCAAGATTTATCTGTCGGCCTTGGCAAAATAATTACCTTGATGTATGTTTATCAAACACAACAAAATAAAATTTCATATATACTAAGTGCCAACTCATTTAATAAAGCTTATGAGCGTTATCAATATTTAAAAAGACTTATAGATATATACAACTTACAATTAAAAAATTATAAAAATTCATTACAAAAATTAATAGATTTACAAAATGAATATGAACAATTAAAATTAGAAAAACAAGAATTATTAGCTCAGCAAGATTCTATACTGACTGTGATAGAAAAAGAGATAAAAAATAAAAATGTATTAGTAAATGAGTTAAAGAAAAAAGAAACTAATCTAGAGAAGCAGATAAAAGAACAAAAAAAGGTACAACAAGAGATAAATAAGCAAATACAAATAATAATTAAAGAATTAGAAAAAGCTAGGAAAGAAAAATTAAAAGCTGCTACTAAACCCACAGCATCTACTGCTACTAAGCCTATTGCTAGTACGTCTATTTCTAGTAATTATAAAGGAAAGATATCTACACCTGTAGACAATGGAGTAATAGTAGGCAATTTTGGTATTCAAAATCATCCAGTATATCCAGGTATTACAATACAAAATAATGGAATAGACTATAATGTAAAAGCAGAAGAAAATGTAAAATGTGTTTATGATGGCACTGTGTCGGCTATTTTTACTCTACCTAATAAATTAAAAGCTGTAATAGTGAAACACGAAGATTTTTTAACTGTTTATTCTAACTTGTCAACAATATATGTAAAACAGAACCAAAAAATCAGTAAAGGAGCTTCTATTGGCAAAACAGGTTATCTAAATGACTATAAAGCTAATATATTACATTTCGAAATATGGACAGATAGTAAAGAACCAGAAAATCCGTTGTATTGGTTAAGTAATTAATATAAAAAAATATCAAAATATGAGTCTATTCGATGGTATAACAGATTATTTACTAGTGATGCAAAAGACATTTACTAGACCTGTAAAGTTCAAAACTATTGCCAAACAGGTAATTCACGAGATGTATTATTTAGGAGTAGAGTCATTACCGATCGTTTGCTTTCTCAGTTTATTTATAGGAATCGTAGTGATGATACAAATAGCATTTCAGATGGAGAGCCCATTAATTCCTAAATATACTGCTGGCTTTATCACAAGAGTAGTGATTATTTATGAATTTTCTCCTACTATAATGAGTATGCTTCTATCTGGTAGAGTAGGATCTAGAATAGCTGCAGAGATAGGAACTATGAAAGTTACAGAACAAATAGATGCTTTAGAAGTTATGGGTATTAACTCAGCCTCTTATCTTATTTTACCTAAGATAATTGCTTTTGTTCTTATAATGCCAGTAATAATCACTTTTAGCATCTTCTCTGGTTTATTCGGTGGTTACTTAATCACAATGGGTACTGGTGAGATACCTACTAGTGAATATTTTTATGGACTTAGAGCTTTTTTTACTCCTTTTGAAGTTACTTATGCTTTGATAAAAAGTTTATTCTTTGGTTTTATCATCGCATCTATAAGTGGTTATTATGGATATATCGTAGAAGGTGGTGCACTAGAAGTAGGTAAAAATAGTACTAAAGCAATGGTACAATCTAGTATTTTTATTATTATTTTTGACGTTATTTTGACACAAATCTTTTTAGGTTAATAATTATGATTAAAGTAAAAAATTTAGTAAAAAAATTTGATGATAAAGTAGTACTTGATAGCATTAATACTACATTTGAACCAGGTAAGGTGAATTTAGTAATCGGCAGGAGTGGTTCAGGAAAAACTGTTTTTATGAAATGCCTATTGGGACTCTTAATACCTGAAGAGGGTGAGCTATATTATGGAAATAAAAATTTTTATTCTTTGTCTGAATCAGAACAAAAAAATATCAGAAAAGAGATGGGAGTAGTTTTTCAAAGTGGAGCTATATTTGATTTTTTTGATGTAGAAGGTAATGTGCGTTTCCCTTTGGATATGTTCTCTAACATGAATAATAAAGAAAAAATAGATAGAGTTAATTTTTGTTTAGAAAAAGTTAATCTACAAGGTACAAATAAACTAAAATCATCTGAGCTTAGTGGTGGAATGAAAAAACGATTAGCTATAGCACGTGCTATAGCACTAAATCCCAAATATTTATTCTTTGATGAACCTAATTCGGGCTTAGATCCTCAAAATGCAGTTACTATTGATGAATTGATTTATAATCTAACACATGAATTTAACACTACTACAATAGTAAATACACATGATATGAACTCTGTCATTAAAATTGGTGAAAAAGTAATATTTTTTTACGAGGGAAATTTATGGTGGGAAGGCAGTAATGATAATATTTTAAAAACAGACAATAAAGAACTTAAAGATTTTATTTTTGCTTCTTCATTAGCTCAAAAATTATTAGAGACATTATGAGTGCTTTTGAAATAATATTAATTATTATTTTATTTTTAGCAGCTATTAGAGGATTGATGACAGGCTTTCTGAGACAAGCAATAATATTTGTTGGGTATTATGTATTAGCTTTGCTGTTATTTAGAATTATTGGTACAAATAATTTTGATATACCTTTCGCTACTAATAGTAATTCATTATTTTATAATATTTTAACACTATTAATAATGATTGTTGGAGGAGTTTTATTAATTAAATTTACTGCTCAAATAATCAATGCTATCTTTAATAAAATTCCAGGAATAGGGACAATGAATAGAATATTAGGAATGATACTATGTGTCATTTTAGCAATGTTTGTAATAGGTAGCTTTATTACAATATTATTAAATTTCGGGGTAACACCTGATAGTTTAAAACTAACACATAATGGATTAGCGAATTTTTGTTATAAATTATTTGTAGCATTAGTTGATATTTTCTAAAAAAGAAAAGTTATGACAAGAGATTATGCATTAGAATTATTAAAAACTTATGTAAAAAATCCTAAAATGATAGCACATTCATTAGCGTCAGAAGCTATAATGAGAAACCTGGCAAAACATTTTGGAGAAGATGAAGATAAATGGGGATTAGCTGGACTTTTACATGATATAGATGTAGAAATTACAAATGGTGATCATGAACTACATGGACTGAAGGCCAAAGAAATTTTAGGAAAAGAAGAATTAGATGAGGATATAATAGAAGCAATAGCATTGCATAATGAAATGGCAGCTAAAATGCCACGAACTACCCTATTTCATCATGCATTAGCTGCAGGAGAAACCATATCTGG
>LUZL01000192.1 GCA_001603615.1 Bacteroidales bacterium Bact_20
ATTCTAAGTAATAGTATAAAGCTTTCTTGGCTTGAGTACCGATAGGAACATATCGCTCTTTATCACCTTTACCGATTACTCTCAAGATAGACTCATCGGAGAAATAGTCCATGATTTTTAAGTTAATAAGTTCACTAACTCTCAACCCGCAACCATATAAAACCTCAATAATAGCTTTATTGCGATGTCCTTCAAATTTACTTAAATCAATACTAGATAAGATTTGTTCTATTTCTTCAATTGATAAAATTTCAGGTAATTTTCTTGTAAGTTTAGGTGTATCTAATTGCTCAGCAGGATTTTCTTCTATGATTTCTTCCTCTTGCAAAAATTTATAAAAAGCTCTAATGCCAGAAATTATACGAGCTAAAGAGCTACTTTCTAAACCTAATTCTGATAAGAAACTTACAAATTGCTCTAAATCCTGCAAATTAGCAGAAATAAAAGATTTATCAATATCTTTAAAGTAATTGATTAATTTGCTGACATCTCTCAAGTATGCATCTATAGTATTATTACTATTATGTTTATCTAATAGTAAATATCTATGAAAGCCTTTTAGATATTCATTTTCCATTAAATAATTGCAAAGTATTAAAATATGTATAAAATTAAAAAATAATTCTGATAAGTAAAAAATAAATAGTTAGATCAAATGTGGAATAAAATGAATGTAATAATAAAGTTAGTAAAAAAAGTATATTTACATCAGATATATTTGTCTTTTAGCTATATATAGTCAATAAAAGAAAAATATAAAAAACATTGATTCTTATTTGGCGAATTCTTGTTCTACTTCTTTAATTATTTCATCATCTACTAAAATCCTGCCGCAATATTCGCAGATTAATATTTTTTTATGTAATTTTATTTCTAATTGGCGTTGAGGAGGAATATTATTGAAGCAGCCACCACAAGCATTTCTAACAATACCTACAACAGCTAGTCCATTAGATACACCGCTACGTATCCTAGAATAAGCTTTTAAATATCGTTCTTCTACTTGTTTCATAGACTTATCTAAGAGATTATTTAGTATTTTTTCTTCTTCTTCAGTTTCTTTAATTATTTCATTTAGTTCATTTTTTTTATCACTTAGAATAGCTATCTTTTCATCAATTTGTTCTTGTGATTCAAGTAAAAGTTGTTGTTTAATATTTATTTTTTCTTGATTTTCTCTTATTCTTCTTTCAGCTAATTGAATATCTAGTTCTAAGTTTTCGATTTCTTTGGTTAGAGCTTCATATTCTCTATTATTTCTAACCTGATATTGTTGTTCTTTTCTATGTTTAATATTATCAGTAAGTTCAGAGATCTTAATTTTTTGATATTTTATATTATCTTCTAATTTTTCTATATCTTCTTTGATCTTTCCCATTCTAGTTTTTAATCCTTCTATCTCATCTTCCATATCTTGCACTTCAGCAGGTAATTCACCACGAATTATTCGTATTTTATCTAGTTGAGAGTGAATATATTGTAGCCTATAAAGAGATTTTAATTTTTCAACGACGAGATTTTCTAAACTATCTGATTCTTCATCTTTAATAATAGGAGTAGTAATTAATTTTTCTTTACCAGCAATACTAGATTTTTTTTGAGTTTCTTTTGTTTCATCAGAAGTTTTTTTGCTAATTTTTTCAGTATTTTCTTTAGTTTTAGAAGATTTTTTTTCTACAGTTTTAGTAGTTTCATTTTTTGTAGTAATATCTTTAGAAGTTTTTTTAGTATTATTAGTGGATTTTGGAGAAGTATCCTTATCTGCTACTGTTTTTTTAGTATTTTCTTTAGAATCAATTGTTTTTTTGGTTGTAGTAGTATTTTTTTTATTTTCTTGTTTTTTTGCCATAATTACTTATATTAAAAATATTTTATAAACGAATTAGATTTTTCAAATTTTTGAATTGCAAAATTAGGAAATTTTTTTAATAAAAAATCATACATTTTTTCTATAAAAATAATTTCTGATTCATAATGCCCTATATCAGCCATTAAAATTTTATTTGTAGCATTTTGGAAATCGTGATATTTGATATCTGCAGTTAAAAAAGCATCTGCATTCTGAGCAATAGCTACACTTAATAGCTCTGCTGCAGAGCCAGTGCATATGGCAACTTTGCTAATTTTTTTATTGTCTATATGACTATATCTTATAAATGGTAAGGGGAAAATATTTTTTAAATAAGATAAAAATTCATCTAAATCCATAACTCTTTTTAGCTCGCCTATAGCCCCTAAACCTATCTGAGGATGTACATTATCTAATGGATAAATATCATAAGCCACCTCTTCGTAAGGATGATTGCTTAGCAATGCTGAAATAATATCATTCGTTAACCATTTAGGAAAAATAGTTTCTATCCTTGTCTCTGGTTCGTAATGTAATTGACCTTTTTTGCCTACAAAGGGATTTGTGTTTTCCCCTGCTCTGAATGTACCTGTACCCTGAATGTTATAGCTACAACTATCATAATTACCTATTACTCCAGCACCAGCTTCAAATAATGCTTCTCTTACTTTGTCTGCATAATCGTGCGGACAGAAAGTTACTAATTTGTACAAAAGATTTGTTTCTGGTTTTAGAATTTTGATATTTTGTAAGTTCATTTTCTCAGCTACTGCCATATTTAATCCATATTGCGATTTATCCATAGGTGTATGGCAGGTATAAATATTTAAATTATTTTTTATAATTAATTGTAATTGATCATAAATATCATTACCAGCAACTATTTTTTTAATATTATGAAAAATAAAAGGATGATGAGTTATCACCAAATTACATTTTTGATTTATAGCTTCATTAATTACTGCAATATTTAGATCTAGAGCTAATAAAATACCAGTAATATCAGCATCTAAATCACCTACTATTAATCCAGAATTATCGTAAGATTCTTGAATATATAGTGGATAGACAGATTCCACTTCATTAATTATATATTTTAATTTCATATTAATAATATTTAAAAACAAAATTAAATAGAAAAGGACAAATCAGGTAAAAGAAAATTTATTGAAAATAAGATAGTTGATAAAAATAAAAGCGGAGAGAGGGGGATTCGAACCCCCGATACCCTTTGACGAGTATCGCAGTTTAGCAAACTGCTGGTTTCAGCCGCTCACCCATCTCTCCGTAAATTTTT
The DNA here is from genome assembly GCA_001603615.1 of Bacteroidales bacterium Bact_20. GTDB lineage: Bacteria > Bacteroidota > Bacteroidia > Bacteroidales > DTU049 > DTU049. The sequence continues at coordinate 3,147 of LUZL01000192.1, forward strand.
TGCAAATTTACAATAAAATTTTAATTAAACAATATTATTTTATTAATTTTTTATCGGTTTGTAATGCAATTGTGTATTGTAATCTTTTATTAAGAGCACTATTTCATTATAATTAGTTTCTTTTAGAGGTTTTAAATCATAAGTGAGAGTCATACTTACTTGCTTTTTGCCAGTAGGTAAATTATCTGTAATGGGTTGTAAAACTAAAACTGCTTTTGGTGGTAATGATTTCATCAATGCTCCATTCCATACTAAAGTAAATTCTGGTATATTTTTATTGCCAGTAAATGATATTTTAATTTTCAAAATATCATTCTCAATCCAAGCATTTTCAATTTTAAAAAAAGGTTTATAGTCTGCCATTTCCATGGTATTAGACTTAATCACTTCTTTATTATTTTGCTCCATTTCAACAATTTTTTGAGCTTTGCAAGAAACAAATAATATTATTAGCAGATTAAAATACAATATTTTTTTCATTTTTCTATTTTTGTTCAAAATTATAATAATTATTTTAATTAGAGAATAATTTCCTGGAATAGATAATATGCAGATGCATAAGGTAAGTCATAAGTAATTTTTACTTTAAGCTGAATTTGGGAGAAGAGAACGTTATTAAATAATAAGGGAAGATAAAAGGGGAAAGGGATGAGAGAAGGGTTGGAATAGAGAGTTAAGAAAAAAATTTGTAAAAAATTTTTTTTCTTAACTCTCTAACAAACACAAATGTTTAAGTTTTAGTATTCAATATTTTTATTATTTTTGTAAAAAAATAAATTTTATGGAATATTCATCCGAAATCATTGCAGATATGCTGGCTCTCACCAAAGAAGGTAAACGCGAATTTTTAGATAATCTCTATAAATTTCTTACTGATAATAGACTTACAGCATTAGATTATCAAAGAATCAAGATTCTAACTACTGCTCCCATATGTCCTAGATGTAAATGCGAACATGTCATCAAAGCAGGTGTTCGCAATGGCAGACAAATCTATAAATGTAAATATTGCAAATACCAATTTAGAGAAACTGCTAAATCATTTGTTTATTATTCTCACAAATACTATCTTTTTATGGATTACTTAAAATGTATGCTTGAGGGCAAGAGCTTGAGAGCTTGTGCTAGAGAAGTTGGTATCAGCCTACCAACAAGTTTCAGATGGAGACATAAGATTTTATCTGCTATACAAGGATTAGAAGGAGGAATTAGTTTTTCTGGTATCATAGAAGCAGATGAGCTATTAATGGAATATTCAGAGAAAGGACGTAGATTCAAAAGTTTAGAAGAGAAAGAGAAAGCAATGAAGACTGTACATCCTAATGTAGCAGTGTTAGTCATAACAGATAGAGAAGGTAATTTACTTTTCAAACATACTGGTGAAAAAAGAGTACAAAACGAACAGATAAAAGAAGAATTGAAAAGAAGAACATCTGAGAATAATTTGATATGTATCAAACCAAACGAAGAGTTCAAAAAGGCAGTATCAGAATCGGCAACTAAAAAGGTATTAGTGAGAAAGCAAACTAAAGGGTTGGCAGTGTATAGCACACAAGTAGCAGAGAAAAAGATTAAAGGATTACACATTTGGATGAGTAAGTTCAGAGGAGTTGCTACGAAGTATTTGCAGAATTACCTAATGTGGTTTGTAGTGATGAATAAGTACTTAAAAGATGAGGTAGTGTCAGATATAGGGCGCTTATTGAATCTGTCATCGCACGATAGATGGGCATGGGAACGGTATTTAAGATTGATGAAGTTAAAATATTAATGTAATACTAAAAGTTAAACAAAGAAAACTACTACTTAACAATTACCCTTTCATTCTTCAATTTCTTTATCTTTTTATTTCTTATTTATACACCATCAATTATTCATTTTTTTCTAAAACCTTTATTTATAAAAAATTTTTTATTAGAGATTTTAGGGATAATAATAATTTATTTTAAACAAAATAATTGATTTTAGTTTAAAAAGAAAATCAATATTAAAAATTATTTGCAATAAAATAAGAAAATAGGGTTAGGTTAGAGTATTTATACCTTTTGAGCTGAGATAGCTTACGAGTTTGTGAACACTAAGAATTGATTATGTAGTTTTATTAATACTTTACGGGTGTTACGACTTTTATTACTGTTATTTTCTTTTTTCAGTTTACAAAGAAAACTATATAAAAAATACATTTTTATTTATTTTAAACCAATGAGTAAAAGGTGATTTTATTATACTTTTAATCAAAAATAATTTTAACTTTATGCCAATTCCAAATTATTTTTATGAACGTGGTGTAGGTGTCCAGATGCTGCTTTTAGTACCTTTTATCAATTTAATCCATCCTGTTAATGTAGCTAAGTTAGCTAAGTAAAAATGTGTGATAAATCTAAAGATTTTAACAATTTTTTTACGTGGATATATTATATATCTATCTATTAAGGCTACCAAAATGCTGAGTATGGAAATACAAGCTATTAATATGTAAAGCCATTGCCCCGTAGTAGCTAAAATAATTGAAAATACAATAATAATTATTAGAAAAAATGGACCAAGCCAACGCAAAACTTTATGTGAAAAAAAACAAAAACTCAATGAGTTAAATTTAAATAGGAGGGAGGAGAAGATAAATAAATTTTGTATAGCACCAGTAGCGATGCGAATTTTTCGTTTATATTCTATCTCCATTTCTATACTTGTCTTCTCGTAAACGATAGCCTGACTGGCAAAGATTCCCCAATATTTATTTTTTAAAATATTCATACATATATACAGATCATCCATTATCAATCTATCTTCAGGTATAGGAAAGAAAAGTTTTTTTCGTATAGCATAGCATCCTCCAAATGAACCCATGGATTTACCCCAGATGCAGCCTTCATATTGTTTTATTTTTGATTCTAATGAAATATATTGTTGTTCAGGTAATGAGATACCATCTATGTTATCTTTTATATTTATTATTTTACTATCTACAAATCCTATTTTGGGATTGCTAAAATGTATTACTAATTCTTTTATTGTTTGCGGAGTAAAAATAATATTAGCATCTGTTAATATTATAATTTCGTTGCTTGCTTTAGGAATTAGTTTGTTGAGTATAGCGATTTTGCCTTGTCTCTCTGTGAAATAATATGGTTTAATGATATTATATTTCTCTGACCATTCTCTCAATATAGCATTGGTATTATCGGTAGAATTATCTGATCCTATGAGTATTTCTATTTTGTCAAGAGGATAATCTCCTTCAATAATAGAGGATAATTTGTCTGCTATCACCAACTCTTCATTATGTGCAGCTATTATTATAGATATATTTGGTGAGAAATCTTTGTCTGGTGCTATGCATTTAGGTTTTTTTATTAAAGAATTAATACAAAATAATATAAGTGGATATAGTAAATAATTATAAATTAATAAAATAGCACTAATCCAAAAAATTATCTTGATAGCTAACATTTATACTAATGTCTTATAAAAGTTCAACAAATCTTTTGTCAATTTTTCTAATGAAAAATATCTTTTTACTAAATCTCTAGCGTTATTTCCCATTGGATAAATCATATCTGGGTTATTTATCAAAAGGTTTATCGCATCAGCGAAATCCTCTACAGTATCTGCTATGATAGCATTTTTTTTATTCTCTATAGGTATACCTTCTGCGCCTATGCTAGTTGTTACTATTGCTTTACCCATAGCCATACCTTCTATTATCTTTACTCTGATGCCGCTACCAGAGAATAGTGGCACTATCAATATGCTATGAGCAGATAGGAAATCTTTAGATGATGTTACCTCACCATAAAATTTTGTATTTTTAGTAGATGAAATAATTTTTTCTAGATTCACGTTACAATTTCTACCTGCTATGTGCAGCTCTGCTTTGGGATGATAGTATAGGATTTTATTCCATACTTTTGTGAGAAACCATTCTAATCCTTCTTGGTTTGGAAGCCAATCTAGTCCACCGATGAAAGCTATTTGTTCTATTGCATTTGTAGTGATAGGATATGAGAAATAATCTGACAAATCTAAACCTACTGGTAGTACTATTTCTGGCTTCTGCTGACCTATCCATTTATGTATTCTAAAATCAGGCTCTGATATAGAGATTATACCATCATAAGTATTCAAATGCTTTTTTAGATAGTGCTGCAAACGTTTTGATAAATTATAAAAATAGAATTTTTTTATCGGATTTATTTCATTTTTTGCTTTTCGTTTCCAGATATAGTGCTCTATATTATGTGCTCTATATACAATCTTAGCTGATGAATACTCACGTATGAGTGGTATCAGATGTAATAGGTACAAGCCCTCTAGCTGTATAATATCAAATTTATTATTCTCTAATATCTGTAATAATCTATTATTGAAGGTATCTGAATAAAAACGCTCAGCTATGTATGGTGTTCGTTTAAATAAAAAATTCACTATCATATCTTTAGCATCTATATTAGTATCTACGTAGCATGTCTCTGCTGTTATTTTATTCATTAGTCGTTCTGGTAGATTATTCTCATTAGCTGGGTGCTTGGGAGTAGTCATAGTGTATAGATAAATATCTTGCTCAGCATTTACGAGGCCCTCTAGCATGCTAGCAGTAGCTAATGCACCACCATCATGTGATGGATACGGAAATTTGTTAGCTATGATTAGAATTCTCATTTTACTACAAATATTTATCAAAGATAATAAGAACTTTTGAAATTGATTTTTCTACTTTTATTTTTCCCTTTATTCTAAAAATTTTTATGATTTTTATAAATTTATTATCAATAGAAAATAAGATGAGAAAAAAGAATGTCTGATAATACAATCTTAAAATAGATAAATCAAAATTTAAAAAAAATTAAAAGCTTTATACTCACCAAACTTTACACTTCTTCACTTCTTACGCTTTTGCAACCTTACACTTGCAAACTTTTACACTTCAATTCTTCTTTTTATAAACGATAAAATTTTTTAAAATAAGCAAAATAAAAAGATAGAAGCTTATAATTCCAATTATAAGCTTCTATATATACTATTACCTTGTTATGATGATTATGCACAAGCGAGAGTATATTATGTGACACTCAACACATATAAAAAAATGTACAACGAGTAACAAAAATAACACCACAATTTTTTCATATGATATATATCATATTTTAAGAAATTTAAAAAAACATTTTTTTTAAATTTGCTATCAATAAATATTTTTATTATATGTTTGCAAAATTTATTTAAAAAATAAAATAAATTATACAAACTTTTTAAATTTGTAAACAAAATATATATGATAAAAAAATTCATCAATTTATATATAGAAGGTTTCAGAAATATAGGCAATACAGGTAAGCAGTTAGTAGGTATTTTGTTTTTCAAAATATTAATATTTTTTGTAATAATGAAATTATTGTTTTTCCCAAACGTATTGAATAAGAATTATAGTACAGATGCAGAACGTGCAGATCATGTGATAGAGCAATTAACAACAAAAATAAAATAATATGGATGAATTAGTATCCTTAGTAAACTGGTCGCGAGGGCAATTTGCTCTGACAGCGATGTATCATTGGATTTTTGTACCTATAACACTTGGACTCACTATTATGATAGCTATCATGCTCACTCGTTATTATAAAACTGGTAATGAGGAGTGGAAAAAAATGACAAAGTTTTGGATGAAATTATTTATTATAAACTTTGTCGTGGGGGTAGCCACAGGTATAATTTTAGAGTTTGAGTTTGGTACTAATTGGAGTAATTATAGCTGGTTTGTAGGCGATATTTTTGGAGCTCCACTAGCTATAGAAGGTATTTTAGCCTTTTTCATGGAAGCTACCTTCATAGCTGTTATGATCTTTGGTTGGGATAGGGTGAGTAAGAAATTTCACCTCGTATCTACGTGGCTCGT
>LUZL01000193.1 GCA_001603615.1 Bacteroidales bacterium Bact_20
AATGACTAATTTTACTAAGGTAATTAAATTTTATGATTCATTAATAGCACCTTATCCATATATGAATGAGAGATATGGGCATGTACATTTTGGTTGGGGTGGTGGCATGGAGCACCAAACGGTTAGTTTTGTAGGTAGTTTTGATTATGAACTGTTAGCTCATGAGCTTTTACATCAATGGTATGGAGATGCCGTTACTTGTGGTTCATGGCATGATATCTGGTTAAATGAAGGTTTTGCAACATATTTTACTGCTTTGTCTCAAGAGAAATTTTTCCCACAAGATTTTACAAATTGGAAAAACTATTCTTTGAATTTTATTACATATAGTGGTTGTGGTTCAGTATATGTGTATGATACTACCTCTGTAGATAGAATATTTAACTCTCGCTTGAGTTATAGAAAAGCAGCATATGTATTACATATGCTTAGATGGATTCTAGATGATGATTTGTTTTTTGATGGTATGAGGCAATATTATCAAACTTTCAAATATAATTTTGCTAAAACAGAAGATTTCAAATCTATCATAGAACAAGCTGCTGATACTTCATTAACTGAATTTTTTAATGATTGGATCTATGGAGAAGGTTATCCCATTTATACTTTTTATGTTAATGAAATAGATGACAATAGCTTTAGTATTACTATTCATCAGCAATCATCTTGCACACCAAGTACTTTTTTTGAGATGCCACTACCTTTCTTATTATCATATACCTCTGCAAATGATACTACTATCATTTTAAATAATATTAATCAAGATCAAGAATTTATCATCAATTTGCCTATGCCAGATAATATTACTTTTGATCCACTTAAATGGATTTTAACTGTCAATTCTACTATCATAGTAGATATTCAGGCATATAAAAATTTAAATTTAACTGTTTACCCTAATCCAGCTTATGATCTGATAACTATTGAAAATCCAAATAAAAAAGATTTCACTTTGTCTTTTACAGACCTATTAACCAAAAATGTAATATTTAATGAGCATATAGCAGCAAATACTAGTAAGACACTAGACATTTCTAATATATCTCCTGGTAGTTATCTCTTAACTTTCCAAACTGGGAAAAATCAGATAATTACTAAAAAAATTATTAAACAATAAGATTATTAATTGCTTCCAGATCTTCTGGTGTATCTACACTTATACTACGATAATCTGTATCCATCACATAGATGGCATAGCCATTGTCTAACCATCTGAGCTGTTCTAATTTCTCTGTCTCTTCTAATAATGTTGGATGTAGCTTATTTAATTCATTAAGAATAATTTTTTTATATACATAAATGCCTATGTGCTTTTTATAAGGATAGGAATCTAACCATTCTTTACAATCTAAATCCCTATTATATGGTATTATGGAACGACTGAAATATAAAGCCTTTCCTTTCAAATCTGTAGTTATTTTAATATTATTAGGAGAGAATAATTCATCAAAATTATCAAAATGAGTAGCTGCAGTAGCTAAATCAATATTTTTATTACATACAAAATCCATTAAATCATCTATTAATTTAGATGCAATAAAAGGCTCATCACCTTGAATATTAATGATAAAATCATTATCAGGAATGTTTAGAATATTAGCAGCTTCATTTACACGTTCAGTGCCATTTTTATGATTCACATCTGTGATAATGGCATTATATCCATAATTATTAACAACATCATAGATACGAGTGTCGTCTGTAGCTACATAAATATTTTTGATTTTGCTTTTAGAAACATTATTTAACACATGGATTATCATAGGTAATCCCTTTATCTCTGCTAATGGTTTACCAGTGAATCTAGTACTACCATATCTAGCTGGTATTATTGCCCAAAAATTATTCATCATGTTTAATATTATTACAAAATTAATGGATTTTTTTATCAGTTTGATATTCAATTATTACTTTTGCAATAAAAATGAATATTTTGAAAAAGGGAATTATCTTATCTGCCATAGCACTCACATTAAACAGTTGCTACATGGGTAGAATGGTAGTATATAATGTAGCCGATGTAAATGATTATAAAAAATTTTCACAAATACCAATACATACTAAAGATCCACAACCGTTAAAAGTTAATTATATCTCTCCTAGTGATAATTGGTTTTCTAGAGATTTTTTAATGAAAAAAGAAAAAAATAAATTTAAGAACATAAACACTTTCAATGATTTGCTCCAGGTGAGTAAGACAAATGCATTTTTAATATTAAAAAATGATACTATTATTTATGAATATTATGCACCAGGATACGATGCCAGCTCTATACATACTTCTTTTTCAGCAAATAAAAGCGTGATAGCTTTATTACTAGGAATAGCTTTAGATGAGGGCTACATAGCCAGTATAGACGATCCTATTACTAAATATATTAACTGTTTTGAAGATATTAATATGAATAAAGTCACTCTCAGACATTTATTAGATATGAAATCGGGATTAAAATTTGATGAGAATTACTTCAATCCTTTTGCAGAAATAGGTAGATATTATTATGGGAAAAATCTTAGAGGCAAAATATGTAAATTAAAATTAATCAATGAGCCTGGTGAAGAATACAATTATCAAAGTGTAAATACACTATTGCTTGGATTAGCTATTGAAAATGCCACTGGTATACCATTGTATAAATATTATGAGGATAAACTATGGCAACCATTACACATGGAATACGATGCCACACTAAATGTAGATGATAAGAAAAATTTGACCGTAAAAGCTTTTTGTGGATTAAATGCTAGAGCTAGAGACTATGCTAAAATCGGATTAGTTTGCTTAAATAAAGGCAAATACATGAATAATCAAGTGATACCCGAGGCTTGGATAAATGAAATATTAGATGTGAAGCTACCACCTGAGGGCGAAGTATCATATCATCATCATTGGCGAGTGGATTCAGATGGCAACCTGATGGCAGTAGGGCTGCTAGGGCAATATATTTGTGTAAGTTATAAAAAAGATTTAGTTATTGTAAGGTTAGGAGCCAAAGAGGGTGATATCAATTGGAAAGGATATTTAAATTATTTAGCTAATGTAATTTAATTCTAGATATAAGATTATTAATAAAATCTAACCATATATCTTTATCTATTATACTTATATCTTTTTTACCATCAAATCTACAACTGCTATTTTTATATGTTTGCTTACTTTTTTGAGGTTTATAGTTAAATACAATAATTTATCTTAATTATATGTTGATAAATTATATAATATCCAACTATTAAAATTATTAATAGTAAATCCTAATTTTTACTAATTTTGTAATTAATAGGAACTCCAAAATTATGAAAAAAATATTTGTTATTTTATCAGTAAATATTTTTATTTTGATAAACATAAATGCTCAAGAGATTAAATTAGCTACTACAGAACAATTCAAAAAATTCCTCTCTACTACTACCTATGTGGTAATGAGTGATAATCCATTTAGCAATTACAATGATGTTATTAAAGAATCTATAGCTAAAGTATGGACTCTGACACCATATAAATTTGTAACTAATGAAGAATTTGAAAAGCTGAAAACTAATCCGTCAAACTCTTTTATCTTTTTATCTGAGGCTGCATATACTCAAAATAATGAATCTATTTCCCTGGATATACTAAACATCACTTTAGGTACTAAATCTGGTAACCTCAATCTCATGCCAGATTTGGGTTCTGCTCCTTTAGCTTACCTACCTAAAGATGAAGATAGCGAAGAGATAGAAGAGCAATATTTATATTTTATCCCCGGTATACTTAGATTTTTTCAATATAACACTAAATATCAAGCTAATCAACCTCAAGTAGTAGATTTAGATAAATTAGCTAAATTGAATAAAAATTTATTAGCTAATAAAGTTCTATATTTTTGTCCAGATAATTTGACAAATGAGGTTAATAGCATAGAAAAAATCTCTAAGATTTATTCTGGTAAGGTAAAAATTGCCAGCAGAGAAGATATTTATAAGCTACTATTAGATGGTAATGCGAATGCAGCTGTATCTTTTATTATCAAAACCAATGGTAAACCGGGACTAAAAGGGTTTAAATTTATAATTGATGCTAATACAGGAGCTCTTATTTATTATGATATCTATGAGGCCAAAAGTAAAGAACAAGATGGCTTCACAGCAAATGATTTTAAAAAATTATTATAAAAAAAATGTCAACAATAATGACCAAGGAACAAGGATTAGAATTAATAAAAGAACGCATTAAAGATTTTTCATAACGATTTTTTTCTTTAATTTTATATTATAAACTTATTTGTTAGAAAAACGATGAAAGATTTCAATTACAAAGAAATATCTATAGAGGGTGCGAGGGCTAATAATCTGAAAAATATTACACTGAGTATTCCAAAGCGTAAAATCACAGTTGTAACGGGCTTATCAGGCTCTGGTAAAACCTCACTAGCCTTTGATACTATCTATGCTGAGGGACAGAGAAAATATGTAGAGAGCCTCAGTGCCTATGCTAGACAGTTTCTTGGGAAAATCATAAAACCTGACGTAGACAAGATAACCGGTCTCTCTCCAGCAATAGCTATCAGACAATTCTCCGCTAATGTAAATCCACGCTCCACAGTCGGCACTATTACAGAGATATATGATTATCTGAAAATATTGTATGCTAGGATAGGTAAGACTTATAGTCCTATTTCTGGTAGAGAGGTGAAACACTACAAAGTAGAAGACGTAGTAGCCTATGTGATGTCCTTTCCCGAAAAAAGTAGATTTTTTATAGTAGCTCCATATATAGCTGTAGCTGGTAGAGACATTGAAGAACAGCTAGAATTGTGGCATATTAATGGTTATAGTCGTGTATTATCTGATAATAATATTTTTTTGATTACTGATCTGCTCGGTGATAAAAAGAAACTCTCTAATGTAGATCCTGACAATCTATTCTTATTAGTAGATAGACTCACTAAAACTGATGACGAAGATTTTGCTTTCAGACTAAAAGATAGCTTACAATCAGCTTTTTTCGAGGGTGATGGCAAAATATTTATTGTTATACTCAGTGGTGAAGAGAGAAAATGGGTAGAATTCTCTAATAAATTCGAACTAGATGGTATGCGTTTCACTATCCCAGATGTTAATTTCTTCAGTTATACCTCACCATATGGTGCATGCCCTGTATGTGAGGGATATGGCACAGTGGTAGATGTAGCTGAGCATTTAGTAATCCCTGACCCTACTTTGTCTGTTTATGAGGGAGCCATAGCACCATGGCGTGGCGAAAAGATGAGTGAGTGGCAGAAATATTTTATTGCATATTCTAAAAAATATAATTTCCCTATTCATAAACCATATAAAGACCTCACAGAAGAAGAAAAAGATCTTTTGTGGAATGGTCGTGATGATCTAGAAGGTATAAATAGGTTTTTTAAAATGCTAGAAGAGAATACATACAAAATACAATATCGTGTGATGCTCTCTAGATATAGAGACAAAACTATTTGTAGATCTTGCAAAGGCACTAGGTTAAGAAAAGAAACTCAATATGTCAAAATTCATGGTTATTCTTTACCAGATTTATTGATGATGCAGGTAGATCAAATGCAAAATATTATTTCTTCATTTAGATTTACTGATAAAGAGCTAGAGCATGTGAAATATATTATAAAAGAATTAAATACTAGAATAGATTATTTAATAAATGTGGGATTACCGTATGTGACTCTCAATAGAGGTATGAATACACTCTCAGGTGGAGAAATACAAAGAGTATATCTGAGCCGAGCACTGGGCTCTACTATGACAGATACTCTATATGTACTCGATGAACCTACAGTAGGCTTACATCCACGAGATACGCATAAGTTAATTGAGATATTAAAAAAACTAAGAGATGAGGGCAATACGATTATCGTGGTAGAACACGATGGAGAAATTATAAAATCTTCTGATTGGATAATAGATTTAGGTCCTAAAGCAGGTAGTGAGGGGGGTGATGTAGTCTTTTCTGGTCCTATAGATCAGTTATTTGATAACTCCACTAGTTTCACTGCTAAATATTTGAATAATACTGTGTCATTTATCAATAATAAACCTAAACTACCACTTTTGTTATCTAACAATCATTTCATAGAATTCACCAATGCTAATAAAAATAATTTAAAAAATATTAATATTAAAATACCTATTAACAAAATCAGTGCTATTGTCGGAGTTAGTGGTTCTGGCAAATCTACATTGATAGTTGATGAGTTTTACGAAGAGTTTCATAATTTTTTAAAAAATCCAGAAAATGAAGCTAATAGACTAAACGGAGAATATAAATCAATAAAAAATGTTGTTTTGATAGATCAATCTCCTATCTCTCGCTCTACTAGATCAAATCCAATTACTTTCCTTAAAATTTTTGATTTTATCAGAGAGCTATATAGTCTGATGCCATTATCTATTCAGCGAAGTTACAAGCCTAGTATTTTTTCATTTAATACTGCGGGAGGCCGTTGCGAGACATGCAAAGGCGATGGATATATTATTATTGAAATGCAATTCATGGCTGATGTCAAGATACCTTGCGAAGATTGCCACGGTAAAAGGTTTAAAGATGATGTATTAGAAGTAACTTTTGGGCAAAAAAATATATATGATATTCTAGAAATGACCATAGATGATGCATATGAATTTTTCAAATCTCAATATAGTTTTTCTAAAAGTAAAAAAATAGAAAATTTGATTACTCAGACTCTCAGTGGACTAGAGCTACTCAGAAAAGTAGGGTTAGGATATTTGAAAATGGGGCAATCTACAGATACCTTATCTGGTGGAGAGGCACAGAGGCTGAAATTAGCTAGCTACATAGGTGCTGGTAACAAAATGGATAAAACATTATTCATCTTTGATGAGCCTACTACTGGTTTGCATTATTATGATGTAGATATGCTTTTTACAAGTTTCAAAGAGTTAATACTAAAAGGACACACTATTTGCTACATAGAGCATAATATAGAATTAATAAAACGAGCCGATTGGGTTATAGAGTTAGGTCCTGAAGGGGGAGACCTAGGTGGTTATCTACTATTCCAAGGTACTATTGATGACTTTCTAAAAGCTGATACTATTACCACTAAATATTTGAATGATTATTAATTTGTTTTTTATAATTTTCTAATATAGTATGAAATTTCTTTGCTAAATTTTCTCTACTATATATCTCTTTTTGTGGATAATTTATTAACAATTTATCACCATTTATATACTTTTGATAAATAGATAGAATGAATTCTTTTATTCCCTCTATGTCGTCCCAATCTATCATTTTAGCATAATCAGAATTTCCCAAGATCATCGCAGCGTCACCATCTGTCGGTCCTATACCTAGAATAGGTCTGCCAGCAGCTAAATATTCAAAAATTTTACCAGTAATTATACTTTTAGCAGATGCAGAACGTGGTATTATTAGTAACAAAATTGACGCTTCCTGTTGTGCATTTATTGCTTCAGCATGTGGCACAGATGAAATTATTTCTGTATATTTATCTAAATTGTATTTTTTGATGTCATTAACGATACTGCCGTCAATATTCCCTATTAATTTAATTTTTAAATAATTAGAGAAAGTATCATTTTCTTTTGCTAATATGCTGATGGCTTCCCAAAGATTATCTATATCACTTTTTGGTGAAAGTATTCCAGTATACACAATATTAAAATAGTTATCACTATTTTGTTTTTCTTGATTTTGTATGATTGAATGTTCAAAACCATTCTCTACAATATAATATTCTCTATTATGAATTTTATTTAATATTTTTAATAAAGAATTACTAACAGTAGTAACAATATCAGCTGACTGCAAAACAGACTTTTCGTAATATTTTGTTTTTTTTAAAGAATATTTACTAGGATTAAGTGTTTCAATAAAATATATTTCTGACCATGGATCTCTAAAATCTGCGACCCAGATTAATTTATTATCAAAATATTGCTTTAATTTGAGGCCTATCAGATGAATACTATGTGGCGGACCAGTTGTTACTATTACATCAATATTATTTTGTTCTATATATTTTTTTAAAAATTTATATGAAGGTTTTACCCAAAAAACTCTGGAATCTGGGATAAAAACATTAGCCCTAAACCATAAACCTATTTTTTGTATAAAAGATTTTTTGTCGCTAGCAGTACTCATCCCTAATCCTATTTTGTTTTTTTCACCAGCAGCTTTGTTATACATATGTGCAGGATCCCAAATAGGCTTTTTGATAATTTTTAATTTTGGTGAAATATCTTTAGATAAAGTACCATCCAATATTTGATAATCTTGAGTATCTGGAGCATATATTGTAACACTATTACCAGGGATATCTGCCAAATGATTAGCCATATATAACCATCGCTGTACCCCGCTACCACCAGCTGGAGGCCAGTAATAAGTTATTATTAAAATATTCATTTTTTTCTTTCTTTGTATTTAATTTCTTCTATATCAGATACATTTACTTTATTTTTATTGTATCCTTTGGGGAATTTTATTTTGACATTTTTGCCTTTAGCGATCTCAGAATGGCTATCTATATTGTCTTGATATTGTTTAAATCTTTTTTTTAAAAAAATTGGCAAAAGTCTCCTTGTCAGCCAAAATAAAATTAATAATCCTAATATGAAGTAAAATATAAAGTTCATAACTTAATAAATTTATTTACAAAATTATAAAAAAACCTTGTCATGTTTTATTCCTACATAAATAACACACTCAATCCACTTAATACTCCTAAAATAGCTCCAGTGAATAATTGTAAACTATTATGTTTACCTGCTAAATGTCTTGCATAGCATGCTAATCCCCACAGTATTGGTATTATAACTATTATCCATAAAATATGAATTTCTATTAATCTAGATTGCAAAACATATAATGAACTAAATAATGACATCCATCCTGCACTATGTATGCTCACATTCATAAATGTGCTAAAAATTACCAGTAAAATTGTCAATATAATTGAGATTTTTATTGGTAATAAATAAAATAATGGAATATGTATTTTTTTGAAAAAAAAGTATAAAAAAAAGCCAGATAATAGTATAATTAATAAAATTTTTATTCTATCTATAGATATAGAACTATCAATACTTTCTATTAATCCTAATTGTTGAGAAAAAATAATAACAATTGTAGGTAGTACGATCATTATTATAATTAGCAACCACAAATATGATTTATAAAAATTAACATTCAAAAAAGAATTTAAAAAATAACCAGAATTTATTAAAACTATTGCAAACCAAAGTGGTATAAATACTGGGTGCAAAACAAAAGATAAAGTTTGACTAATGAATCTTTTCATCTTCTATGAAATTATAGTTCTTTTCTAAGGCGAGCTACAGGTATATTTAATTGCTCTCTATACTTGGCTATGGTTCTACGAGCAATTATGTATCCTTTTTCTTCTAATATTTTAGCTAATTCATCATCAGTGAGAGGATTAGATTTATCTTCATTTTCTATAAGTTCTTTTAAGATAGCTTTGATTTTTTTATTAGAAACCTCTTCGCCTGATTGTGTTCCTAAGGAGTCAGAGAAAAAATGTTTTAGTAGAAAAGTGCCATAAGGCGTAGCTACATATTTACTATTAGCTACTCTACTGACAGTAGATATATCCATATTTATCTTATCAGCTATGTCTTTTAGTATCATAGGTTTTAGTTTAGTTTCATCACCAGTTAGGAAAAAATCTTTTTGTGTTTCCATGATAGCTTTCATAGTCATATATAAAGTGTTTTGTCTTTGTTCTAAAGCATTAATAAACCATTTAGCTCCATCAATTTTTTGTTTAATAAATTGTAATGTTTCTTTCTTCTTAGGATCATCATTAGGATCTCTAGACAAACTCTCATATAATTTTTCATATTTTTTGCTAGTTCTCAAAAAGGGAATGTTATAATTATTAAGAGTTAGCTCTAGCTCACCATCATTTATAGTTATTACAAAATCTGGAATAATGCTCATCGCTTGACTACCTACCTGAGCCTGAGAATTACCTGGCTTCGGATTGAGTTTCAGAATCTCTGAAATAGCAGATTTTAACTGTTCTTCAGTAATATTAGCTTTTTTTATTATCAGTTCATAATGTTTTTTAGTAAATTCTTCATAGTAATTTTCTAGAATTTCTATTGCTAGTAATACCTCTGGGGTCTTTTGCGGTGTAGCCTTCAATTGTAGTAATAGACACTCTTTCAAATCTCTAGCAGCTATACCAGGTGGATCAAATTGTTGAATTATTTTTAGAACCTTTTCCACTTCTTTTTGATCTGTTTGTACTGCTCTGATAAATAATAAGTCATTTACAATAGCATCTACACTTCGTTGCAGATAACCATTGTCATCTATATTACCGATTATATATTCTCCGATTATTCTTTCTTTTTCACTTAAATTTTTATAATCTAATTGTTCTATTAAACTATCTATTAAACTATTGTTTGTATAATATTGAAAATTAGATGTGCCAACATCTGAGCTATTATTTATATATAAATTATAATCTGACATTTCGTCGTCATTATTCAGATATTCATCTATTCCATCATCATAATTGTCTTCTGTTATTTCATTATCTTGATTATTTGTTGTATAGTCTTCATTCACATCAATGTCATCTAGTTCTTTTGTTGTATTATCAGTGTCAGTAATGTCTATATCTGGATCATCCATAGATTCTAGTGCAGGATTATTCTCTAGCTCTTCTTTAATCCTCTGCTCTAGCTCAGAAATAGGTAATTGTATCAACTTCATCAATTGAATCTGCTGAGGAGATAGTTTTTGTAAAAGTCTAAGTTGCTGACTTTGCTTTAGCATATAAATTATTATTTTATACAAAAATAATGATTTTATTGGTATTAATCAAAATATTTTTTGATTAATTATTTACTACTTATTAAAGATGTTTTATAATTTTGGAGTCAAAAAAAAGTCATGGTTACCTTTTTATCTAGTATACTAATACTCATATTAGGATATTTATTTTATGGTAAATTTGTAGAAAAATTTTTTGGAGCTGATCCGCAACGTATAACCCCTGCCTATGCTATTAATGATGGAGTAGATTACATTCCTATGCCGTTATGGAAAGTATTCATTATACAATTTTTAAACATAGCTGGTTTAGGACCAATATTTGGAGCTATCTTAGGAGCTATGTATGGACCTTTAGCATATTTATGGATAGTTTTGGGATGCATATTTATGGGGGGAGTGCATGATTACTTCTCTGGTATGCTAAGCCTGCGAAATAATGGTGCTAGTCTACCAGAATTAGTAGGCAAATATTTAGGTAATTCTGTAAAACAGCTATTACGTGTTTTCACATTAATATTACTAATATTTGTAGGTGTGTCATTTGTTACAGGACCAGCAGAATTGCTACAAGAGCTCACTGGCAGCAGTAAAATGATTTGGCTTTACGTCATTTTTTCTTACTACCTTATAGCTACACTATTGCCTATTAACAAGATTATTGGCAAAATTTATCCAATTTTTGTCATTTTAGTTTTAATAATGGGGTTTTTTGCATTTGTTATGATAATGGTTAAATATTTTTCTGGTAATTTCCCAATGATGGAGCTAACTATAACAAATGCTAAAAATTGGCATATATTCCCAGATAAAAACATACTATATCCAATGATGTTTATAGTGATATCTTGTGGTGCTATATCTGGCTTTCATTCTACCCAGTCTCCTATGATGGC
>LUZL01000194.1 GCA_001603615.1 Bacteroidales bacterium Bact_20
ACAACTGTAGAAACAATTCCACAGACTAGGCTAACAGCTTCAATTAGTAGATATACTGGATACCTTTTAACTAGCATTATTAAAGATTTAAACGAATACTTAAACGACTTCATTTTTGACACCTTTAAATGATTATAACACGTTTTATAATAAATAATCAAACAAACTAAAAATATATTTTTTACCAGTGTTATTTTAGTTGTTGCGTGAGTAATTTGAAATAAAAACTAAAATATGATATAATATAAGCGTAGAATAATAAAGGAGATATCATATCGATATCTCCTTATTTTTTATATTTCATAATCAACAGCTACACTATCAGTTCTTGCTTCGTGCATGTATTTTTTAACAACGCTACAATGATATGGATCATTTTGATAGTCAGCTAAGTCTTCTTTAGATTCAAGTAGTACTTCTAAAATAACATCAAATGAACGACTGCTTCCTAAAAAGTCACAGCCAACTTGGATTCCTTTAATTTGAGGAACCTTACCTTCCATACTCATAAGTACTTCTTTTGCTTTTGCTTTTCCAAAATCACTGTTATCTTTTAATTTAAAACAAACGATATGTTTAATCATATATTCTCCTTAACTAAATCTGCTGTTTTAGCATTTATTAATTTCATTAAATCATTAGGATTAATCCTAATTTGTCTTCCACATCTTCCACCACTGACATAAAAATAATCAGCTTCATTACAACTATTATCAATAAATGTTGGGAAAAGTTTTTTCATTCCAATTGGACTACATCCACCATGGATATAACCTGTAAGGGGAAGCAAGTCTTTTTGTTTAATCATTTCAATTGATTTAACCAAAGCCACTTTTGCGGCTTTTTTTAAATCAAGTTCCCTAAATACCGGAATAACAAAGACAAAGTAGTGACCATTATTACTAACAGTAACTAATGTCTTAAACACCCTCTCTTTATCTTCACCCAAAACGCTTGCTACATCTACTCCATTAGTAATACTACTATCATATGAAAAGTCGGAGTAAGCAATCTTCTTTTGGTCAAGTATTCGCATTACATTGGTCTTTGAATTATCCATTATAACTCAATCTCAATAGAGCAAGGAAAATGATCACTTGCCACAATCCTTTCAACATCCGCTTTTATAACACTAATATTTCTTGTAAAGATATAATCAATCTTTTTAACAGAGTTAATTGATGGAAATGTTAGTTTATCACCAACTATTAAATCACTAGTATCATAAAGCTTATCTTTAATTGATAAAACTAAAGGGTTACTAGGTTCCATATTAAAGTCACCCATAAGGATTAATTTACCATTTTCTTGGTCAATTAAATTATGAAGCACTTTAATGGCATTTTCTTCTTCACTTTTAGCAAGTCCTACATGAGTAACAATAACGGTAATTAATTCACTATTTACATTAACCTTAGCTTTAATTATACATCTAGTTTCATAGTAGGCATCTTCATCTTTAACTAAAGGGTCAGGTATCATAATAGTTTCAACACTTTCAATTGGATACTTTGAAATAAAAGCATTGCCATAAGGACCT
>LUZL01000195.1 GCA_001603615.1 Bacteroidales bacterium Bact_20
TTAGAAGAATATGAGCGTGCACGTAAGAAGAAACACCCCAAAGTTGCTGTATTAGTAGTTACCGACAGAGAAGGTAATTTGCTTTTTAAACAGGTTGGAGAGAAAAAAGTAAAAAATGAGCAATTAAAAGATGAGCTGAAGAATAGAATATCAGAGAAGAATCTAGTATGTGTAAAGCCAAAGAAAGAGTTCAAAAAAGGAGTTAAGAGTTTAAAAAGTAAGAAGGTGATAGTAAACAAAAGACAAGTGAAACGTGGCATTTACAGTGTAAAAATAGTAGAGGAAAAGATAAAAGATTTCAAGGTGTGGTTGTGTAGATTTCATGGTGTAGCTACTAAATACTTGCAAAGCTA
The DNA here is from genome assembly GCA_001603615.1 of Bacteroidales bacterium Bact_20. Classification (GTDB taxonomy): domain Bacteria; phylum Bacteroidota; class Bacteroidia; order Bacteroidales; family DTU049; genus DTU049. The sequence continues at coordinate 354 of LUZL01000195.1, forward strand.
TTTGATGTGGTTTGTGATAACAAATAAGTACTTGAAAGATTTGATAGAACCAGACATTGGCAGACTACTAAACTTGTCATCGCATGATAGATGGGCGTGGGACAAGTATAGAGGATTAGTGAAACAAAGATATAAATAACTATTGTTAAGTATAACAGAAATTAGATATCTCATACCCCACCACTTCCCCTTCACATCAACAAATTTAAATTAATCATTTTATGTCTATCCTTTAGTATCTCATTAGTTATGATTTTTTCTAAACTAGATATCCTTTGTTTCTTTTTTATAACTATTGTGTGAGATGATGAAAAACGTCTTCTACATTTAGTTTATCTATCTTTAATTCTTGGATTTTTAATTTATTTTTTATAGCTTTTTCGAAAATTTGTTCATTCACTTTAGCATCATTATCTGCTAATATTTCATATGTATTATTAGGTAGAGCTTGATATGAGATTACACCGATAAGTGAATCAAAAAAGCTAGTCTCTGGTCTTCTGTCAAATCTGACTTCTATTTTTATTTGATTAGCTTGATAAATGCCTATATCTTGAGTAGGAGCATCCGCTACTATTTTTCCTTTATTTAATATTATAACTCTATCACAGAGATATTCTACTTCCTGCATTATATGTGTAGACAGTAATACAGTCTTTTTCTTTCCTAGCGTTTTTATCAAATCTCTTATTTCTATTATTTGATTGGGATCTAGTCCTGATGTAGGCTCATCAAGAATAAGTATCGGGGGATCATGGAGCATCACTTTAGCTAATCCTACTCTTTGTCTATAACCTTTTGATAATTGATTTATTTTTTTATGAATTTCATTTTGTAGCCCTACCATCTCTACTACTTCATCAATCCTTTGTTTTTTATTACTGACATTATAGATATTAGCAACAAAATTTAGAAATTCTTTAATATACATAGATAGATATAATGGATTATGCTCCGGCAAATAACCAATGTTTTTCTGTATTTTTCTAATATCACTGTTAATATCTATACCCATTAGTTCTGCTTTACCTTCAGTGGGTGGCATATAACCTGTTAGTATTCTCAGCAAAGTTGTTTTGCCAGCACCATTAGGCCCCAGGATACCTACTATTGAGCGATCTTTGATCTCAAGCGATACTTTGTCTAGAGCTTTTTGTTTGCCATAAAGCTTTGTAATATCTTGTGTTATTATCATATCTTTAATTAACATAGTTTACAAATGCAAATTTAAGAATATTTATATTAAGATTATATGATTTCAATTAAAAAATATTTTTTATATTTGCAAAAAATTATTTGGTCTCATGGCCGAGTGGCTAGGCAACGGTCTGCAAAACCGTCTACAGCGGTTCGAATCCGCTTGAGACCTTTTCTATTTCATATCTTATTACTTTTTTTTAAAATTACTTTTATAAACATATATTTTTTTAAATTTGCATAAAAAAATGTCTAACATTAAACCTACTATCCCTAGTGGTACTAGAGATTTCAGTCCAGACCAAGCTAAAAAACGTAATTTTATTTTTGATACATTAAAAAAAATATTTGAATTGCATAATTTTTTACCTATAGAGACTCCAGCAATGGAGAACTTGAATACTTTACTAGGAAAATATGGCGATGAAGGAGACAAGTTAATTTATAGAATTTTAAATTCTGGTGATTTTCTCAAAGATTTACCCGATGAGCTATGGCAAACAAAAGATGCTAAAAAATGGACTGAATACTTATGTGACAAAGGTATGAGGTATGATCTCACAGTTCCCTTAGCTAGATATGTGGTAATGCATAGAAATGAAATTAATTTCCCTTTTAAAAGATATCAAATTCAACCAGTATGGCGAGCAGATAGACCTCAGAAAGGTCGCTATCGTGAGTTTTATCAATGTGATGTAGATATTATCGGTACAGACTCGCTACTCGCTGAGATAGAACTTATCTCTCTTGTAGATGAGGTTTTCGAAAATCTTCAATTATCTATTACCACTAAAATTAATAATAGAAAAATTTTACAAGGTATAGCTTTTTGGCTCCATCTTAAGGATAATGAATTCATTAATTTCACTACAATACTAGATAAATTAGATAAAATAGGTCTGGATGGTGTTTTAGATTTATTCAAAAATGAAAATTGGGATATTGAGAAAATATCCAAATTAAAAGAGTTAATAGATTTTTGTTCTAACAATGATAATTGGACAGAAAAAATTAATTATTTAGATTCTATTTTTAAAAATAATGAAATAGGTATAGCTGGACTTAATGAAGTGAAATTTATATTTAATAATTTAAATTCTATACAACTGCAAAACAAGCAAATACTAGATATCACTCTAGCGAGAGGATTAAATTATTATACAGGTACTATATTTGAAGTTGTGTGTGATGAAGTGCCTATAGGCAGTATATGTGGTGGTGGTAGATATGATAATCTAACAGCTCTTTTTGGATTAGATAATGTATCTGGAGTCGGTATTTCTTTTGGTGCTGAACGTATTTATGATGTAATGGAAAAAATAAATAAATTTCCAGAAAATATTATAAATGAAAATAAAGTTTTGATAATTAATTTTGGAGAAAATTATCTAAGCTATTGTTTACCTATACTATCTAGTATGCGACAAGCTAATATCAAAGTAGATCTCTATCCAGACGATGCCAAAATAAAGAAACAATTTAACTATGCTAATGCATTAAATTACAAATATGTGATTATCGTAGGTGAGGATGAGATAGCCAATGATGAGGTATCTATAAAAAATATGATTAGTGGAGAACAAGTAAAAATTTCAAAAAATAATATAATTTCTTATTTTAAAATTTAATAATTATGGAGCAAAGATTTTTAGAAGGCAAAACAGTGGGTATATTGACGGGCGGTGGAGATACACCAGCTCTCAATTCTTCTATAGAGCAGATACGCAATCACGTATCTATACTTGGTGCCAAGGTTTATGGTATTAGAAAAGGCTGGAAAGGTTTATTAGGTGAAGGTGATATCGTAGATTTGACTAATCAGCCTTTTGATGGTAAATGTGGTGGTACTGCGTTGAAATCTAGTCGTACAAATCCTTTTCCTTCTAAAAAAAATCCAGAAAGTCGTGTAGATCAAGTACTTAAAAATTTAGATCGTTATGGTATTGATATTTTAGTAACTATCGGTGGTGATGATACTAATGGTGCTGCTAAGAAATTATGGGAGCAAGAGAGAATACCTGTTATTGGCTTTCCTAAAACTATTGATAATGACTTACGTACTACAACTATTCATGGTTATAAAGGTAAAGACATAGAAGTATGTCTTTGTCCTGGCTTTCCCTCTGCAGCTAACTCAGTAGTTGAGTATACTCAAAAGATACGTACTACTGCTGCTTCACATAATAGAGTGATGGTACTAGAAGTGATGGGACGACACGCTGGATGGCTCACTGGCACATCATCTTATGGTTTTGCTGATATGGCTCTAATACCAGAATTCGAGATTACTAAAGATAGAAAAGAAAAATTTTTTGAAAAAGTTAAAGAAAAATATCAAGAAAATAATTACTTGATAATCGCTGTATCAGAAGGTACTCGCTGGTATAACGACCAAACTGGACAATTAGAAGAAGTATATGCTAGCACAGAAACTGATGAATATGGTCATCCACGTTTAGGAGGCATTAGTGGCGTCATTGCTAATGAAATATCTCAAAAGCTAAAAATAGATGCTAGAGCACAGGTAATTGGTTATTATGCCCGCAGTGGTAGATGCTTTGATTATGACAGAAAACTTACTGTAGCTTTAGCTGATAAAGTTTTAGATCTTTTGCTTAGACAAGATTATGGCAAAATGCCTGTACTTAAAAGGATTGATAGCTTCCCATATATAGAAGAGTATAATACTACTGCTATTGATATGGGAAATATTGGTAATCTGCCTCTACCTTTAGATTATTATAATCCTGATGAATTTCAAATCTCTGAACCTTATTATGACTTTCTATATCATATTTTAGGCCCTATAGAAAAATATGAATTTAAATACAAATATCCTAAAGTTTATCCTATTAAATAATCAAACTATTAGAATAGCCCTTGAAGGAATACTGCTACATTATTAGTATATTTAAATACAAGGTTACTAGCATTACACTCTTATAAAAACAATTATTAATTATAAGACTATTTCAATAACTCTATTTTTATCAATATCTTATCTGAAAATTATAAAATAAATAACTCTCGTCACCCTTTCTCCCAAGTCTCCATTTCACCACGTCTTCCTTTCACCCTTTCTCCTCGTCACCTCGTCACCCAGTCATTCTTTCTCCTCTTCTCCTCGTCTCCCAGTCTCCCTTTCTCCCCGTCTCAAACAATCTACTATAATTATAGCCAACGCAGCAAATAAAAAATTAGATAAATTAAAAATAATATTAATAATATTGACAAAACCCAATTAAAAACTTTAACTGGCAATATATAACCTAATATAGTTAATAGTAATGCTAAAACTAATACTTGTAATATTAATGAAATAATCCAATTTATTGATGTACTATTATTCAACTCTTGAATTTGTGAGTATGAATGTTTAGCAGTTATTTTAGTTGAGAATAATAAATTATTTTTAATAAGTTTATTTTCAGTGACTTTATTTATTTTATTGTTTGATATACCGTTTTGCATTAAGGTATTACTAGGTATCTGACTAATACTATCAAACTTAATTTTATCTATATCAAATAATCCAAGATTATTAAATTGATTATTTATCTTATTGATTTGTACATTATTGCTAATAATCATTTCGTTTCTAGGTACCTTATTTAAATGGGCATACCTAGCTTGTGAGCTAACGTTACAACTAGCTAATAATAACGATAATACAACGATTTTGACTAAAAATTTAACAATTTTCATGATTTTTTTTACAAAAATATACAATTAAGCAAAAAAATAAAAATTATAGTATAATGTAGTTGTAAAATTCTAAAATATTCGTAAAAAATTATTGCTTCACCAGTGGTAGATAGGTCTCA
>LUZL01000196.1:0-2534 GCA_001603615.1 Bacteroidales bacterium Bact_20
GAAGATGGATTTATGCTTTCATATCTCAAATCCTTCATAATGTTATTACCTACACCTATTGTATATGTAGCATTCTGATAACGAGATCTATATACTTTTATTTGGTTAAATTGTACAATAGCATTACCAGTTCTAAAAGATACAAAACGACCATTATTATAAGGTAAAGTATCTACCCACTTTCCTTTTAATAAATTATTTACATAAACCCATACTACACCATCTATCCTATCAAATATTACTTTTATATTGTACCATTGGTTTAAATTGATACGGCAACTAGATTCATAAACTTTAGAGAAAACATTATTAGTTACTTTATAAAATTCAAGTTTTTCACTTTCTAATCTAAACCAAATAAAATATCCATTACCTCTATTTTCTAATACTGAATCTGAAGAGAAAAAATAAAGTCCAAAACGTTTATTTGTCACAATATTACCTAATACCTTAGCATCGAATTCATATAAATATCTATTTGAGAGTTCTTGATTTAAGAATGTACTGATATGTGTATTATTAACGGTGGAATCTGTTTGTGTCAAATAACCATTTTGTTGTATCCAGTTACCAGAGACTATATTCCATCGACTATTTATAGAAGGAGCATCAAAATTATCTGCTAAGAATCCTCTATTAGCATTAGCTCCCCAATCTATACCATCATACTCTATCACTTGGTAATAAGCTTTTTGTATACCACTCATATCATCTGAATCATGAAAAGTAACTGCGAAATCTTGAGTTTGCCAATTAGAAATAGTATCTACAAAAGTAAATGGTGCTATGGTATCATTTGGAGTCAGTTCACATTGATATGAAAGAATAAAACCTGGATGATTTATAGATGTATTAGAATGAAATTTCAAAGTAAATGATCCAGAATTAGCTACTAGAGTACCTGGATTAGTAGAGCCAGTAAAAGAACCTAATAGAGCAGCAGCAGTTGAGTTACCGTCATATAGCCATAGAACATCATTACCATTTTCTAGATCAAATTCACTAAAATTAATAGTTACTGATTGGCTATTAGGAGGTGCAATAGTATAAGTATAATCTTCATTATCATAATAGTTTCTAAGAGGACCACCCATATCGAATAAACTATCAATACAAGGATTCACCGAGCAAGTAGTGAAATGATCCCTGATTTCATCCCAATAATCTGTATATCCATCATCATTGCCTAATGCCCATATTCCCATACCAGCTAATCCTCTTTGATTTATAAGATCCATACGCCTATCCATGCTATATTTATCATCTATGAAGCATTGACGCCATTCTGTACCATTATTAAAAATATAAGCAGGTGAAAAAGATGCTCTGTCCCAGACTTTATTAGACTGAGTATAATAACCTGTAGAGTTATCTCTAACGAACTTGTATGTACGCGATACGCAATTAGGTGCATTATTCACTGATGATGGGATAGTATTAGATATCGTGCCATATTCTCTGCCATAATAAGGTAATGCAAGTATCAATTTATTAGCTGGACAGCCTTTATTTAAATAATAATTCACTGATTTGGCAAGAGTATAATTATATGAAGTTACAAAATTATATAAAGGATCAGTAGGACCTGCAGTAGTGCTACCACTATAATAGTAATCGTAACCCATAATTATGAAGTAATCTACTTTATTTTTCATCGCATTAATATCAAATATATCGCTCCACTCTACAGCATTAATAGCTATGGTAACCTCTGAACCTGGTATACGTGTATGAAAAGTATCTGCCAGCTCATTCATAAAATTAGCAAATGCAGTTTTATGAGTAGAGTTCATTCCTTCGAAATCTATATTTACACCATGAGCTCCTCTATTAATAACAAGTGTTACTATCTGATGCATAAAATTTCGCTGAACAGTGATATTATTTAGGAATGTACTATGATTACTAAAAAGAGTAGCACATAAATGAACTTTTACACCTGCATTTAATGCATCTGTAACAGACTGAATTGTACTAAAACTATGTGTAGACAGAGCATTACCAGTATTAGCATCTATTTCATATGAGAAATAAACAAAATGACTTAATAGATCCCAATTATAATTAGCTTGCAACCCGTTTTGCCAATATGGATGCCATCCATATACAATTTTGTTTAAATCACAATTGGTTTTCTGAGCATTTTGCATATTAGCTCTGTGTGTAAAATTATATTCTTGATAATCCTCAGCAGATAAACCAGTAGATTTATAATAATTTAAATCTTCTTCATGAATAGATACTTGGTTATATAATTTATTATTAATACTTAGTAAGAAAAATATTACTACAACCCAAAAAATTTTTATGTTCATATAAAAAAATATATTTACAAATTTATAAAATTTATTATATAAAAAATTTAATATAATAAGCAAATAATAATTATGTCTAAAGAATCAAAACGAAGCGTAATAAATGGGGGGTTGTATAAAGCAGTGGACTTTGTTTAACTTTTAGTATTACATCAATGTTTTAACTTCATCAATCTCAAATACCGCTCCCATGCCCACCTATCGTGAGATGATAAGTTT
>LUZL01000196.1:2554-3084 GCA_001603615.1 Bacteroidales bacterium Bact_20
AACTTACTCATCCAAATGTGTAATCCTTTAATCTTTTTCTCTGCTACTTGTGTGCTATACACGGCCAAGCCTTTAGTTTGCTTTCTCACTAATACCTTTTTAGTTGTCGCTTCTGATACAGCTTTTTTGAACTCTTCGTTTGGTTTGATACATATCAAATTATTCTCAGATGTTCTTCTTTTCAATTCTTCTTTTATCTGTTCGTTTTGTACTCTTATTTCACCAGTATGTTTGAAAAGTAAATTACCCTCTCTATCTGTCATCACTAATACAGCTACATTGGGATGTACAGTCTTCATAGCTTGCTCTTTCTCTTCTAGACTTTTGAATCTGCGTCCTTTCTCTGAATATTCCATTAATAGTTCGTCTGCTTCTATGATACCAGAAAAACTAATTCCTCCTTCTAATCCTTGTATAGCAGATAAAATCTTATGTCTCCATCTGAAACTTGTTGGTAGGCTGATACCTACTTCTTTAGCACAAGCTCTGAGGCTCTTGCCCTCAAGCATACATTTTAAGTAATCCATAAA
>LUZL01000197.1 GCA_001603615.1 Bacteroidales bacterium Bact_20
TCTCTCCGCTTTTGATCAACAAACTACATTAGAATTCAAAAAAAATGGTACATGTAATTATTCTTATGCTGTTTTGGATTCTACTGCTATTGTGATCACTGGTAGTGGCACTTGGGAATTTAATGATGATGAAACTGAAGTGATCACTAAAATCACTTACGCACTAGGTGGTACAGAAATAGACACATTCAAAATTCTTCGACTGAAAGAAGATGAATTATGGCTCGAAAATAACGAAGATGGTGACGTAGTAGAAACACACTACGAGCCTAAATAAAAGCAATTTAAACGATTTTAAAAAAGAGGCAACTTTAGTTGCCTCTTTTTATTTTATTTAAATATCAATAATTAATTTAATTTATTCTGAAATATTATTCTTCATAAAATAACAACTTTAATCATCCATGCTATACATAGGATCCCAGCTAGGCAATAATATTGGTTTTTGTTCTAATAATTTTAAAGTTTCAGCAGAGAAATATTTCTTATTGACAACTAATCTGAAAAGATATTCATCCATCCATTGATCAGTCATTACCAAGTTACCTTTATATCCTGCATTGCCCCAACTATTTTCTATCAACCAGCGAGTAGGTACGTCATTATCATCTGTATCTACACCTATTAAGTTCATTCCATGCGAAGATCCGCTAGCAAAGGTTAATATTCTTTGTTTTTTATCCATTCTAAATGGCATATCTAATAGTGCATCATACATATAATTATTCACATCTAGTAACCCTATATCATTGTTTAATTGTTTACCTACATCGCAAGAAAAATACATTGGCATAGAATCTTTTAGAGATTTTAAAGCTAAAGCTTTTATTTCGTTCATTGGTAGATTGAGATACTTCCAGTTTATACCTTCTACCATATTCCTATCATATTCTATTTCGTAAACCTTGTAATATGGTCTGGTAGGATCATTCATAAGCATTACAAAATCATTATAATTTATATTTAATATTTCTTTGTAGAAGCTCATAGGAGTATAGGTTTTCACCTCTGTAGGTTTGTTATTCTTATCTACAAATCTATAAGAGAATGTAGTAGGAGGTTCACCAAAAGCATAGACTAGGATACGATATATTTCACTCAAAGCATCCAATTTCATTTTTTGCAAATCTATTTTTTTATTTTTAGCATAAGCTTCTCTTATCATTATTCCATGTTCACGTAGTTTTGTAGCTAAGATAGATGATATCTCACTAGTATTATTGCTATGATATGTTTCTGGCATTACCTCGGCTGGTACTAATCCATATTTATCTACTAAATTCACAAAGCTAGACCATACTCCACCATCACCGATAGGATTTTTAAACCACCATTCTACTTGTCTGTCGTCCATAGGTTTGTTAATGGTAGTAATTATTCCTTCTAGAAATAAATTAGCTTTTTCTAATTGATCATAAAAAAATAGATAATTATATGAAAATTCAAAATTTGATAAATTATATTTTTGAATGACAAAAGGACGAATAGTATTCATGCTTGCAAACATCCAGCATCTGCCAGAGCGTTTTTGATCTGTTGGTTTTCCAGTTTTTATTTGATATTTGAAATATGGATCTGGCTGACTGCGTAATTGAGGATTTAAAGATAATTTTTTAATTGGATTTTCTATTATTGCTGATTGTATGCCAGGATGAAATTCTTTGTAGGCATTCTCTTTTATTTTTTCTAACTCCACATTTGAAATAGTGTTTTGAGCCCAACTATTAATTGATGAGATTAGAATAAATAAACAAATTACTATTGATTTGATTTTCATAATTTATTTTTTTAAAGCAAAGGTAAGATATTTTTTTCTGATTTTTGTTAAATGAAATTAAACTGAATCAGTTTTTTAGGAGCCGAAATCATCAAAAGCTATATTATCTTGAGGTACTCCTAAGCTATCTAATAGATTTAATACAGCATTTAGCATAGCAGGAGGGCCACAGATATAGTATTCGCACTCTTCTGGTTCAGGATGATTTTTTAGATAATTTTCGTATAAAACTTGATGAATAAAACCGACTGGACCATTCCAATTATCTTCTGGTTTAGGTTCTGACAGAGCAATGACAAATTTAAAGTTAGGATTTTCCTCTTCTAATTGTTTAAAATGTTCTACATAGAAAAGTTCTCTTAATGATCTACCACCATACCAGAATGATACTTTACGCTCTGTATGCAATGTTTTGAATAGATGGAATATATGACTGCGCATAGGTGCCATACCAGCTCCACCGCCGATGAAAATCATTTCTTTGTTAGTATCTTTTATATGAAAATCTCCATAAGGGCCAGATATCTTCACTTTATCACCTGGTTTTAGAGAGTAAATGTAGCTAGAGCAAATGCCTGGAGGCACATCCATAAATTTATTTTTATTTCTATCCCATGGTGGAGTTGCTATACGAACGTTTAGCATTACGATGTCATTTTCTGCTGGATAATTAGCCATAGAATAAGCTCTAAAGGTACTTTCTTTGTTTATCATTTTTAGATTCCATAATCCTAATTTATCCCACTCATCTCTAAATTCTTCCTCTACATAAATATCTTTTGAAAAATCTACAATGATATTTTCTGGTACATAGATTTGAATATATTCTCCACTATTAAAGTTTAATATTTCACCATCAGGTAATTTTAGCACTAATTCTTTTATAAAAGTAGCTACATTTTTATTAGATACCACTTCACATTCCCATTGTTTAACGCCAAGGATATTTTCAGGTACTTTTATTTCTAAGTCACCTTTTACTTTCACCTGACATGCTAAACGCCAATTATCTAAAATTTGCCTTCTATTAAAAAAACCTACTTCGGTAGGTAAAATACTGCCACCACCTTTCAAAACTTGGACCTTGCAAAGTCCACATGTACCACCACCACCACAAGCTGATGATAAAAATATAGAGTTATTTGATAAAGTCATTAATAAACTACTACCAGGTTCGGTAATTACTTCCTTTTTTCCATTAATTTTGATTTTAACCTCACCTTTGGGGCTAAGTTTATTTTTAGCAAAAAGTAATCCTATAACTAATAAAATAATAATTAAACCAAATATCAAAAAACTTATTAAAATATAATTAATTAAAGACATTAAGATTATCATAGAAAATAAAATTTAAATTGTGATACCTAAAAAACTCATAAATGCTATTGCCATTAAGCCTGTAATTATAAATGCTATGCCTGCACCACGTAATGGTTTTGGTATATTGCTATAAGATAATTTTTCTCTAATAGCTGCTATAGAGATGATAGCCAACCACCAGCCTATACCACTACCAAATGCAAAGAAAAAACTTTCACCAAATGTCTGTAGCTCTCTCTCTTGCATGAATAGTGAAGCTCCCATAATTGCACAATTAACAGCAATTAATGGTAAAAAAATACCCAGTGAATTGTATAATGATGGTAAAAATTTTTCTATTATCATTTCTACTAATTGTACTATAGCTGCTATTACTGCAATAAATATTATAAAACTTAAAAATCCTAGATCTACATTAGCTAGTGAAGGACTAATAAAAGATAAAGCTCCTGGTGATAAAAGGTATTTATTAATTAAAAAATTAACTGGTACGGTAATGATCAAAACAAAGATTACAGCTATTCCTAATCCGTTACTTGTTTTAACTGTTTTAGAAACTGCTAAATATGAACACATACCTAGGAAATAAGCAAATATCATATTATCTATGAAAATGCTTCTAACGAATATATTAATTAGGTCTTGCATATTATCTTAATTTTTATCAATTAATTCTTTATTAAAACTTCTATGTACCCATATTATCACACCGATTAATATCAAAGCCATCGGAGGCAAGATCATCATTCCATTATCTACATAGCCTGCATTATATAATGCCTGTGGTATTATATGATAGCCAAGTAAGGTACCACTGCCAAATAATTCTCTTACAAAAGCTACAATGATTAAAATTAGTCCATAACCAGCTCCATTACCTAAACCGTCTAAAAATGAATTCCATGGATTATTATTACTAGCGAAAGCTTCTAACCTACCCATTATCGTACAATTAGTGATTATTAATCCTACGAAGACAGATAGTTGTTTACTAACATCATAAACAAAAGCTTTTAAAATTTGATCTACTAATATTACTAAAACTGAGATAATGACGAGCTGCACTATAATCCTTATAGTTGGTGGTACAGTTTTTCTGATTAATGAATAAATTAAACTAGAAAAACTAATAACAAAAATCACCGATATTGCCATTACTAATGCTGGTTTTAGTTTAGCTGTTACAGCTAATGCACTACATATTCCCAATATTTGTACAATTACAGGATTATTTGTGCTAAAAGGATCTATCAAAGGTTTTAAATTCTTTTTTGAAAATAGCGATTCTTTAATTGGCTTATTATCATCCATAATTATTCACTTTAAAATATTATTTGCAAAAATATAATTTTTTTGTTTTTGTTGTAATATTTTTTTTTACAATTAATTGTAATCATAGATATAATGAGCTTTTAATAAAAAATATGATATTTAACATATTTTTTTAGAAAACTAATCTATACACAAATTTAATAAATCTTTTTTTTGTATTTAAAAAATGATATCTAAGCGTTAAACTGTATTTCATAAATCTCTTATCAGATCAAATGTTTTAAATATTAAAAAATTAACTAATTAAAATTTAATTTCTCGTATTAATTTTTTAATTTTGCAAAAAAATAAATGAGTGAATTTATAGCTCACGAGTGTGGTATAGTCCTACTACGCTTATTAAAACCTTTAGAATATTACATAGAAAAATATAATTGTGCTTATCATGGACTAGATATGCTATATTTATTGATGGAAAAGCAACATAATAGAGGGCAAGACGGTGCTGGTGTAGTATCTGTGAAATTAGATGTAGAGCCAGGATATAAATATTTGGATAGGATTAGATCAAATGTAGACTCACCCATAATAGATATTTTTCAAAAGATTTATGAGCCTTTACGTAATCTAGAAGCTAACAATTCCCCATTATTATATGATGCAGAATATCTAAAAAAAAATATTCCTTTCATTAGCGAATTGTATTTAGGACATTTGAGATATGGTACCTATGGTAAATATCAAATAGAATATGTACATCCGCATTTGAGACAGAGCAATTGGCGTACACGTACTCTAGCTGTTGCAGGTAATTTTAATTTAACTAATTCAAAACAATTATTTCAAGATTTGATCAATTATGGTCAGCATCCTATAGAGTCTTCTGATACAGTTACTATATTAGAAAAACTTGGTTATTATTTAGATGAGATGAATAATGACTTGTATGAAAAATTTAAAGCAGAGGGTTATTCTAAAGCTGAGATCTCACCGCTTATAGCAGATAATATAGATATTGCCACAATAGTAAAAAAAGCCACACAAAATTTTGATGGTGGTTATGTAATCTCTGGTGTGCTAGGCGATGGAGATGCTTTTGTATTTCGCGATCCTCGCGGTATCAGACCAGCATATTATTACATGGATGATGAATTTTTTGTAGTTACCTCTGAGAGACCTCCTATACAAACTGCTTTTAATGCTAAAACTGATGATATCAAAGAAATGCCTGCAGGACATGTTTTAATTTTGAAAAAAAATAAAGAACTGTCTATAGTGCCATATGTAGATCACATACCAGAAAAGAAATCTTGTAGTTTTGAACATATTTATTTCAGTCGTGGTACAGATAGAGACATTTATAAAGAAAGAAAAATGCTAGGTGCTATGCTAGCTGAGCCTATACTAAAAGCTATTGATAATGATATAGAAAATACTATTTTTACTTATATACCAAATACTTCTACTGTTGCTTTTTTAGGATTATATGCTGAAATAGAAAAATGGCTAGATACTCATAAAAAGGAGAAAATCCTTGATTTATTAAACAGAGGTATAGAGATTAGTGATAAAGAATTGCGAAATATTCTAAATCTACATACTCGTGCAGATACTCTCGTAGTAAAAGATCTCAAACATCGTACTTTTATCACGAAAGAGTCTAAACGCAATGGTTTGGCTAGTCATGTATATGATGTCACATATGGTGTGGTGAGACCTAATGTAGATAGGATCGTAGCTATAGATGACAGTATAGTGCGTGGTACTACCTTGCAAAAAAGTATTATCACTATGCTTAATAGATTAGAACCTAAGGAAATTATAATAGCTTCTACTGCTCCACAGATTAGATATCCAGATTGCTATGGTATAGATATGGCTAAGTTAGAAGAATTTATAGCCTTCCAAGCAGCTATTTCCCTTCTCAAAGAACGCCGACAAGACAAATTGATAAAATATGTTTACGATAAATGCAAAGAACAAGACTCTTTGCCTGATGAGAAATTAGAAAATTACGTTTCTTTGATTTATCAACCTTTTACTGATGATGAGATTACAAAAAAAATAGAAGAGCTTGTTACTCCCTTAGGAAGTAAAACTAAATTGACAATAATTTATCAAACTCTTGAGGGATTACATAAAGTCTTAGTAGATAATAAAGGAGATTGGTATTTTACAGGTGATTTTCCTACTATCGGAGGATATAGAGTTATTAATAATGCATTTATTAATTATTACGAAGGCAGAGATCAGAGAGCTTATTCCTAATTATATATTTTTAAAAAATTCATTCCTAAATATTAACTGATGACATTTGCTGAAGCAGAAAAATATATAATGGAGCAGCTACCTATGTATGAAAGACAAGGCAATGCTGGCTACCAAGGTGGATTAGAAAAAACATTACTAATGCTTGAGAAATTTGATAATCCACATTTAAAATTTCCTTCTATTCATATTGCTGGTACTAATGGTAAAGGTAGTGTAAGCAGCATGTTAGCATCTATTTTGCAAGAAGCTGGTTATAAAGTAGGCTTATATACCTCTCCACATCTAAAAAATATTAGAGAACGAATAAAAATAAATGGACAAATGATTCCAGCACGCTGGATTACTAAATTTACTGAAAAAAACTTAAATCTCATTGACCAAATAAAACCAAGTTTTTTTGAAATAAATACTGTAATGGCTTTTTGCTATTTCTCAGCTTCTGACATAGATATAGCTGTTATAGAAACTGGCCTTGGTGGTAGATTAGATGCTACCAACGTTATTACTCCATTAGTGTCCATTATTACTAGTATTTCTTTTGACCATATGAAATTATTAGGTGATACTTTACCAGAAATAGCTGCTGAAAAAGCTGGAATTATTAAACCTAATGTACCTTGTGTAATTGGTGAAAAAAATTTAGAAACTATGCCAGTTTTTACACATTATGCACAAAAAAATCATGCCCCTATTAGCTTCGCTGATGATAATTATTTAACGATAAATTTCTATCAAAATTTATTACCTCCTATAATGAAAGTAGAGCTGCAGGATAAAAACCAAAAGATATATAAATTAAAATCTCCATTAATTGGCAAAGTGCAGGTAGATAATATTAAAACTGTACTATGCACTATAGAATTACTGAAATCTTACAAATATAAAATTAGCTATGATCACATAAGAAATGGATTTAGGAATGTTTTAGATAATACTGGACTCTTTGGTAGATGGAGTTATGTCCCTAATGATGTTCCAATAATTATGGATATAGGGCACAATATAGGTGCGGTGAGTAATTTAGTAGAAATGCTAAAAAATATAAAAAAAGAAAAATTGCATATCGTATGGGGAATGATGGCTGATAAAGATGTAGAAGGTATATTAGGATTACTTCCTAGAGATGCTATTTATTATTTTTGTAGTCCACGTGTGCCGAGAGCTTTAGATTCAAAGATCATTCTGGATAAAGCAAAAAAATTAAATCTAAATGGTAAAGCATATAAATCTGTTCGCAGAGCTCTCTACGAAGCTAAGATGCATGCTAATTCTAAAGATTTAATTTTTGTCGGTGGTAGTGCTTTTGTAGTAGCTGAAGCTATGTAATTTTTTTTTAGCTAAAAAAGAAAAGTTTTAAATAATATTTATTACAAAAATATTCATTAATTTTACTCATTCATTTCAATAAAATGAGAACATATAAAACTACTTATACCAAGCACTACTACATAGAGGGCGAGCGTATATGCTCTAAGATAGGTGGAGGCTTCGAGTGGGCACATACTCCTCCTACTAGCCCCCCTATAGACTTCATCGTAGGTGGTACACATATATTCTCTATGCAGCTACGCGATATGGTAGAGCGAAATACACATTGTGCTAGATATGATGGTGATATGTATATAGAGCCATATCTACCACCAGCACACAATAATGGAAATGAATATGAAAACCTTCAATATTTCTACCACCCCGACCATCTCGGTTCAGCCTCTTTTGTAACAAATGCAGAGGGTGAAGTATGCCAGCACTTGCAGTATTTGCCTTTTGGCGAAATATATGTAAGCCAGCGAAACTCTGCATTTGACAGCAGGTATAAATTTACTGCCAAAGAGTTGGACAATGAGACCAGCTATACGTATTTCGGAGCGAGATATTATGATAGCGATTTGAGTGTGTGGCTGAGCGTGGATCCGATGAGCGATAAGTATCCATCGCTATCGCCGTATATTTATAGTGCGAATAATCCTATTATATATGTCGACCCAGATGGGCATAAAATAAAATTAGTGAATAACTATGCCGGAGCAATGACTAATATTGCGCAAATAGCAGCAACAAGTTTAGGTAACCAGGTTATGAGTCAGCTAATAGGCAGGAATGAAACATACACTATGAGGTCAACCTTTTTTAG
>LUZL01000198.1 GCA_001603615.1 Bacteroidales bacterium Bact_20
TTTCATTTTCATCATTAATAGATTGATATGCAGTAATATACAAAAATGTTTTTTTAGCATCCAAAATATCACCACCTATTTTTTTACCAAAAGTATTTTCATCAACGAAGCAATCAAAATAATCATCTTGCAATTGAAAAGCTAAGCCTAAATGTATGCCTATATCATATATTGTCATTTCGTCTGCTTTAGGACAATTACCTATGATAGCTCCTATTTTCATTGAGCTAGCAATCAGAACAGCAGTTTTCAGACGAATCATTTTTTCATAATCACTGATAGATACATCTATAGCATCCTCATAGTCCATATCATACTGCTGCCCTTCACATACTTTAGTAGCAGTGTTAGTAAACTCTTCTAGAATGCGAACCAGATATTTCTCTTTAGTTTTATTAACCATGCTATAGGCTATAGCAAATAATGTATCTCCAGCTAAAAGTGCTTTATTGAGTCCATATTTAGCTACGACTGTTTCTCTCCCTCGCCTCAGCTGTGCTCTATCCATAATGTCATCATGAAAAAGTGTGAAGTTATGAAATAATTCTATCCCTAATGCTGGCGGTAGGGCATCTTCTATGTTACCACCATAAATGTCGCAAAGAAATAAAATCAAAGCAGGGCGAAATCTTTTGCCTCCAGCATCCAATCCATATCTAATAGGTTCATATAGAGTTTGTGGTTCATTATTCAAATCTACTTTTACAAATTGTTCTTTGAAATATTCAATATAAGGACTTAGTATTTCCATAAATTTTTTTTGTAATGACAAAGATATTAAAAAAATTATATAGCCTTCAAAATAATGATAATTATTCCTTAATTAAATTATAAACAATGCAATACAAGTAAAATATATTTCGAAATATTTATAAACATCACTTTTAATGCCTTATAATTGTAATACTACCATGCAGTAGACGTGAGGTGAGACCTTCTAATCTCCATTCGTAAACTTCACAAAGATAGTAATAAACTCCATCTGGAACAGGATGACCAGAATGCATATTTGTACCATCCCAATTAATGTCTGGGTCTTGAGTTTCAAAAACTAAATTTCCCCATCTATTATAAACAAGCAGATGTATTTTTTCTACAAAATCATAAGGAAAAGGTTTAAATAAATCATTATAACCATCTCCATCAGGAGTAAATACATTGGGCAAAGAATATAAATCGCAGCTATTAATATCTGAACAGATTTTTTCTGATGGTAGAGACGCATTGCTATTAGTATCTAATGCTATTACATAATAGCAGCCAGCTATTGTACTAGCCAAAGTATGAATATAAGATGTATCGGTAGTATTCGCTAACAGAGTAAAATTATTATTTATTGTAGGAGAATAATATACCTGATAATGGCTGAAGTCATTAGCATTACAATAAGTGATCACATTTTGCCATGTTAACATATTAGACAAAGAATGGCAATCAGGAATTACTTGCAAAATAGGTGAGCATGGTGGTTCTAAATCTACAGGAATAGCACATAGCTCCTGAGACCAATTTTCTAGAGGAGTTACATAACCAGGAGCAGAATAATGTCCATAAGCCAATAC
>LUZL01000199.1 GCA_001603615.1 Bacteroidales bacterium Bact_20
CACCTTCTCTGACAGTAGCCATTTGAGGGCGAGTTTCAGGATTAATAATTGTAGCTATGATGTTACCACCAAAAGCAGGTCTAATCTGAAGAAGTAAATTTTTATATTCTTTTTGAGATTTAGGTTCTATATGAGAGCCAATAGCTAGCTCTGTACAATCAGCTGTTAAACCGCAACGTAAAGAAGAAGCTACTCTGGGAGCTAGATCTCTACCCACTGGTGTCGCTCCGAAAATAACTATTTGTGGTTGCTCATTTTTTATAAGATCTATTACTATAGCTGAATGAGGTAGAGTCATATAAGGGAATAATCTGCTATCATTAGCTAAATGAATCACATCTACGCCATATGGAGACACTTGTTTAGCAATATTTTCATCTACATCACCTATTACTATAGCTTCTAATGGGACATTTAATTGATTAGCTAATTTTCTACCTTTAGAACATAATTCTAAACTGACATCAGCAATATTTTTTTCTTCTGTTAATTCACAATAAACAAAAATACTATTCATAATTCAAAAATTTTAATAATGTTATCCAATAATATGGCTATTAATAAGAGTTTTCATTAAGCTATCAATATCATTATCATTGTCAGATAGTATGAGATTTTCTTTAGCTTTGAAGACAACATTTTCTATTTTTTTCACTTTTGTAGGAGAGCCACTTAGTCCAAGCCATTTAATATCAGCATTGATATCTTCTACACCCCATTCATCTATTTTGAGATATGGTTTAGATTCGAATAGATCATAGTAGTCCTCATTGCGTTCTTGGAGTTCTGATAGAGATGTGGCTTTTTTGTATTTCATAACTAATTTAGCATTTCTAAATCTACATCTTGGTGAGCTATGGTTGACAGTAATCAAGCATGGTAGAGTAGATTTAATAATTTCTACACCTCTATCTAATCTTCTTTTAATTGTGATATTAGAAGTATTGACGTCAATTAATTCTTCAGCATAAGTAATTTGTGGTATACCTAGTTTTTCAGCAGTTTGAGGACCTACTTGTGCTGTATCACCATCAATAGCTTGCCTACCAGTAAAAATGAGATTTACTGGTGATAATTTTTTGATAGCCATAGAGAGAGCATAACTAGTAGCTAAAGTATCACTACCTGCGAAGCGTCTATCTGTCAATAAATATCCTCTGTCTGCTCCACGATACAGTGCCTCTCTAATAATTTCATTAGCACGTACAGGACCCATGGTTAAAAGGATAACTTCACTATTATTAATTTTTTCTTTTACTCTAAGAGCCATCTCTAAGGCATGTAAATCTTCTGGGTTGAAAATTACTGGCAAAGCAGCACGATTTACAGTACCATCTTCTTTCATGGCATCTTGAGTTACATTAGCAGTGTCTGGCACTTGCTTAGCTAACACTACAATTTTAAAGCTCATATTTTTCCAATTTTCAATATTTAGTTTGCAAAGTTACAATTAAAAAATTATATGAAAAATTTAGGGATAAAAACCCCATTATCTTTATTATTTAATAATTATGTTAAAAGTTCCTTAATTAGTTTGCTTAATATTATTTCTTATTTTAAAAAAAATTGTTTATCTTTGCAATTGTATAAAAAATTAGTCCTTATTAAAAAAAACAAAAAAATAAAAATATATGAATAACCAAGTTTTTAAATTTGAAATGCCACAAAATGAACCAACTTACTCTTATGGTAAGGGAAGTAAAGAAAGAGAAGCTGTAATAGAGGAATTAAAAAGATTAAGTAGTCAAGAGATAGAAATACCTATTATAATTGGTGGAAAAGAAATTAGAACTGGCAATACTGATAAAGTAGTAATGCCTCATAATCATCATAAAGCATTAGCTACTTATCATAAAGCTGGTGAGAAAGAAGTGCAAATGGCAATAGAAGAAGCAATGAAAGCAAAAAAATTATGGGAAAATTTACCATTTATTGAAAGAGCTTCTATCATGCTAAGAGCAGCTGATTTATTATCTACAAAATATAGAAACTTAATACTTGCTTCTACTATGCTCGGGCAAAACAAAAATATTTTTCAAGCTGAAATAGACGCTGCCTGCGAAACTATAGATTATCTGAGATATAATGCGTATTTTGCTTCAAAAATTTATGCAGAACAACCTCGTTCTATGAGTGGTCAGCTAAATTTCATTGAATATAGACCATTAGAAGGTTTTGTTTTTACTGTTACACCATTTAATTTTACTGCTATAGCTTCAAATTTAAATATGGCTCCAGCAATAATGGGTAATACTACTATTTGGAAACCATCTCGTACTGCTTTATTTTCAAATTATTTCCTTATGCAAATATTTAAAGAAGCTGGTATGCCAGATGGAGTAATAAACTTTTTACCAGGACAAGGATCTACAATAGGTAATGTTGTTTTATCTAATAGAGATCTAGGTGGATTACACTTTACTGGTTCTAATGAAACTTTTAATAGCCTATGGCAACAAATTTCTAATAATTTAGGTAATTATAAATCTTATCCTAGGATAGTAGGAGAAACTGGTGGAAAAGATTTCATATTTGTACATAATTCAGCAAATCCATTAGAAGTAGCTTCTTCTATAGTTAGAGGTGCATTTGAATTCCAAGGACAAAAATGTTCTGCTGCTTCTAGAGGATATATTCCAAAATCATTGTGGAATGAAGTAAAACAACATTTATTAGATCAGATTTCTCAAATTAAAGTTGGTGGAGTAGAAGATTTCAGTAATTTTGTGAATGCTGTAATAGATGAACCATCATTTGATAAAATAATGTCATATATTAATTATGCTAAACAATCTAACGAAGCAGAAATATTAATCGGTGGTGAAGGTGATAAATCTGTAGGTTATTTCATAAAACCTACAGTAATAGTAACTACTAATCCATACTTCAAAACTATGCAAGAAGAAATTTTCGGTCCTGTATTTTCTATTTTTGTTTATGATGATGATAAATATCAAGAAACTTTAGAGATATGTGATAAGACTTCTCCTTATGGTTTGACAGGATCTATTTTTGGCTATGATAGATATGCTGTAATGCAAGCATACAATGCATTAAGGTATTCTGCTGGCAATTTTTATATTAATGATAAACCTACTGGAGCAATGGTAGGATTACAACCATTTGGCGGTTCAAGAGCTTCTGGTACAAATGATAAAGCTGGTGGATACTTTAATCTTTTACGTTGGACTAGTCCTCGTACAGTTAAAGAAACTTTCATGCCTCCTACAGATTTTAAATATCCATTTATGGAGATTTAAAACAAATTATTATATAAAAAAAGAGCCCAGTTCTGCTGGGCTCTTTTTTTATAAGTTATAGTGTTTGAGTGGATGGTACAAGAAATATGGGTGATAAAAAGGTTGGTGGAGGATGTGGAGAGGGTTGGGAAAATATATTCTTAATGTTCAGAATTTTATATGTTTATATTTCAAAAATATATTATATTTGCATCAAATATTTATTTCTTATGAAAAATATAGTTTCCAACCTCCAAGAGCACCTCTCTAAAGGCAAACATCAAAACTTAGAATTCCTCAACGACCTCTACAACAAAATGAAAAATGATGGTACCGATGTACTAGATTATCAACATCTAAAAGCTCAAAGCGTCTCTCCTCAATGTCCCAATTGCCATAGCATACATATCAAAAAAAATGGTCATCAGCTAGGCCAGCAAATGTATAAATGTAAAGATTGTGGTAAAAACTTCCGCGAAACCACTGGCACCTTCATCTATTACCTTCACAAAAAAGAACTGATGCTTGACTACATTCGCCTCATGCTAGAGGGCAAAACTCTACGTCAATGCTCTAAAGAACTCAGTATCTCTCTACCTACTAGCTTTGAATGGCGACACCGTATACTCTCTGCTCTTAGAAGTTTCGAAAATAATGTAAACTTCTTTGGCATCATGGAAATAGATGAACTACTCATGCAATACTCAGAGAAAGGTCGCAGATACAAAACTATTGAAGAATATCTTTTAGCTCAAGAGCTAAAAAAACACAAAGTTGCTATACTATCTATGATAGATAGAAGTGGCAATATGCTATGCAAATTGACTGGACTAGATAATGTAAAAAGAGAACAAATAGAAAAAATAATATCTATGAGAATATCTAATAATGCTGTTATTTGCTCTCCTGATAATGAAGAGTTTAAAAATATTAGTGAAAACAAGCTAAAAGATAAAACTGTAATAACAAATCGTAAAAAGAAGTTTGGGCAGCATGGCTTAGCGATAGTGAAGGATAAAGAAAGTGATTTCGTAGGGTGGATAAATGATAAATTCAGAGGTGTAGCTACTAAGTACCTGCAGAGCTATATAATGTGGTATGTGGTGAAGCATAAGTATCT
>LUZL01000200.1 GCA_001603615.1 Bacteroidales bacterium Bact_20
GCCAAATTCAATATCCTTCCCGTATCTCTTATCACCTCCTCTGCCAAATACTTGCCCTGCACTACAAACCACATTATGTAATTTGTAAGATATTTCGTAGCCACACCATGAAACTTAAAATATATCCAACCTACAAAATCCTTAATCTTATTATTAACCGTAGACACACTATATATACCTCGCTTCATTTTGTTTTTGTTTGTTATCTCTTTATGCTTAATATGCTCTGCATTAGCTGTTTTAAATGCTTTTTTATTACTACCACATATCACAGCATCACTGGGTATTCGAGATTTTAGGAACTCCTCTACGTGGTTTGCTCTCACTTTTTTGTCTTCTAATTTCTTGAATAAAATATTTCCACTTCTATCTGTGGCAGCCAATACTGCTACTTTTGTTGGCTTCTTTTTCTTTAGCATCTTTGTGTCTGTTTTAGAACGTTTCTTTTTACTTCCTTTTTCTGAGTAATTCATCAGGAGCTCCTCCATCTCTACTATTCCAAAGAAATTAACATTATCTTCAAAAGATTGCATAGCACACAATATCCTATGTCGCCAAAAGAAACTAGTAGAGAGGCATATTCCTACCATTTTAGCACACATTCGTAAGCTCATTCCTGCTGACATACATTTGATGTATTCTAGCATTTTGTTTTTGTCGTGAATGCCATACATGAAGGTACCTGTTGTAACTCTGAATTGTCTGCCGCAGCTTTTGCATCGGTAATTCTGTATTCCATTTTGTAGCCCATTTTTCACTACATGGTTGCTATTGCAGTCTGGACATAATAGAGCTGTGGACAGAGCTTTGAGCTCTTGATAATCGACGACGTCTCCACCTTGCTCTATTATTTTATTGTAGAGGTTGTCATAGAATTCGCGAGTACCTTCTTTGGTGAGGGAAAAAACTTCATTTGGATTTTCTACTAATTTTTTCATAAGAAAAATATTTTTACAAATATATAAAGTTTTATTAATATATATCATTTATATTATACAACATTTATATATTTATTATAGGAGTTTTTTAAAAAACTCCTATAATAAATATACCTCCAAATTATATTTACATCTTATCCACTATTTATCCTAATTTTCATTATTCCCAATTATTACAAAAACATAAATGTCATCATTTATAACTCAAATGTGTCTTTCTCTTTTACAATTCTAACTTGTTACCTTATTCTTCTTCTTTTATTAATTTTACAAAATTTTTTGAAAGTATGAGAAAAATTCAAATTATTATAATATTTCTATTGACAATAAATGTAACTATTTTTTCGCAAAATGATGGTATTTATACAGATTTAGAGCAAGCTTTGCATAGTCCTAAAGATGTAAAAATATTGATATTAAAAGGTAAAAAATTACAGCAATTACCTTCTGAGGTTGGTCTTATGGAAAATTTAGAAATTTTAAATTTGAAGAGAAACAAACTAGTAAGTTTACCATCATCAATAGTAAATTGTAAAAAAATAAAGTCAATAGATCTTAGCTATAATAGATTTTCTAATTTTCCGATGATATTGGCAGAATTACCGCAGCTGTTAGAATTGAATTTATATCATAATGAATTAGAATTTTTACCACGAGAAATCGGAGAGTTTTGTTGTTTAGAAAAATTAGATTTAGGAGAAAATTATTTGACTGAGCTACCAGCTGAAATTAGTGAATTGAGTGATAACTTAAAGGAATTAAATTTAAGACTAAATATAATATCTCTAAAGCACCAAAAAATATTAAGAGAGCAATATTTACCTAAAACCAAAATTTATTTGTCTGCTCCTTGTAATTGTGATTTATGAAATAATCTATTTTACTTTTTATTTTGCTTTTTCAAATCATCTAATTTGTCTTCTTGAGATTGCAAAATCTTTTGATTATTAATTATTTCTTCATTATATTGCTTAATAGTTTGATTATTTTTTTCGATTTGTTTAGTTAATTTTTCGTTTTCTTTAGTTAATTTTTTAATATCTTTATTAAGATTTTTAATATTTTTTTCAGTACTTTTCACCTGTTTCTTTTGCAATGCTACATCAGCAGCTAATTGATTTTTATATTGTTGTAGTGCAAATTGTTTAAGATAATTAATAGCAGCATTATGTGCTGAAGTATTATTTTCTGGTGTCAGAAATATACCACTCAGAGAAAAAGCAACAACCATTTTAACATTACTATTTTCTTGAGAAAAATTAGCATATATATCCATAGAATTCGACGATATGTCAGCTAATAAAGCATTTGTTGCAATAGTTTTATCACTACCTTTTACTTTAGCTTTAGCCTTTTTCATTTCAGATTTCCATGCATTAGCTACTGTTTTGGTACTAGTATTAGGTATAATGACAACGTAGCAAGGATTCTTACCATTAGCAATATTTTGAGTGCTATTAGTAATGGAAATGTCTTGAGCCACTAATGATAAACTAAAGACAAACAAAATTAAAGTAATTAATTTCCCTTTCATAATTTTTTTTACAAAATTAAATAAATTTTTTTTATATATGATTAAATATTAATTAATTAACTGCTTTTTTCTGATATTTAGCATTTTTAAGTTTTAAAAAATTAAAATCAAAAAGCCATCCGTGAGACTCGAACTCACGACCTGCTCATTACGAGTGAGCTGCTCTACCTGCTG
>LUZL01000201.1 GCA_001603615.1 Bacteroidales bacterium Bact_20
GCACAAAAGAACAACAAAAGAGCTATCACTATGTCACATATGGGACATTCTGTTAATATCTTTTCTGTATTATTAGAGCAACAGACTTGCTTAAGTGCAAATCAAGATCTAAATGCTATTACATTTACTTATAGACAAGATCCTACCTATACAGGAGGAAGCGGTGTAATCAGGACTTCATTATCTACTAACGGTGGTTCATCATTTGATAG
This sequence comes from Bacteroidales bacterium Bact_20, assembly GCA_001603615.1. Lineage (GTDB taxonomy): Bacteria > Bacteroidota > Bacteroidia > Bacteroidales > DTU049 > DTU049. Next base: position 213 of record LUZL01000201.1, read on the forward strand.
CACAACATTGATACCTTGGAGTTTACCAATTTCTACAAGTAATTATTTAGGTAGATATCCTAGTGGAGTTATTTATAATCCATCTGGTAACACAAACTATGAGGATGCAGCTATTGTAGTCACTGGTCCAATGCTAATCGCTGGTGTATGGGGTGGAGATTTCTATGGCTCTGAATTTTTAGATGGTACTGGTATAAATAATCAACCTATCCCATTTGAATCTACTCTTTATCCACATGTAGCTAGTAATAGACTTACATTATTTAACAGATTATTTTTACAATCACATGGAGATAAATTTTTTGTATTAGGTGATGCTAATAGTGATAATGGCACAAACTATACTCGAATAATAAATGTTGTAAATATTGGTCAATGGGATGCTACTGGTGATTCTGTGATATGGAACAGAGTATCAGTAGAACCAGACTTTGCTACTACAGGTGGGCTACCCGATGGAATGACTTACCCTGCTTTAGCAATGGATGATGATGGGATAAATGGTTATTTAATATATAGTGGACGCAATCCTGTTGCTGATGATCCATTATCTTTCCAACCATTTATATATCAAACTAATGATGGTGGCAATACATGGAATAAAATTACTTTTAACTGGAATACGATACCTACTATATCAGATTTTGTCGCAAACTATGCATCAGCTGGTGTAAATCGTCCATTTTTTGAGAGTCCTATAGAAGCTGCTATAGATAAAAATGGTAATTTACATTTTGCTTGCTATATTTTTAAAGCATGGAGTAATTCACCTGATTCATTATCATACATAGTAGATAGAGCATACATGAGAGGTGTTTTATTTGACATTTATCAGACATCTACTGGCTGGGATGCTACATTGATAGATACAGTATGGTGCGATGATTATGTATTTTATAGTGATGCTAATGGTGATTATACTATCACAGATCGTCCTCAAATGAGCCGCACAAAAGATGGTGGATATATTGTCTTTGCTTGGACAGATAGTGATACTTCTTATGTAACTGAAACTGATAATGAATACAATAATATGCTACCAAATATTTTTGTAAAAGTTTATAATGCTACTAATAATACTTATTCAGAAACTATTAATGTAACTGAAGGTACTGACATAGAAGGACAGGCTACTTGGCACTTTTTAGCTGATCAATGCTTTGATTTAGGTAATGGTAACATTAAAGTGCCTCTATCTATAGGTGTTTTAGGTGGTGCATATACTTCAGATGATAGAATAGATTACTATTTTTTAAATGATGTTATCATAGGACCTCAAGGCATTGCTAGCTATACAAATACTGCTAATTTCTCTATATATCCTAATCCTGTTTATGATCAATTAAATATTAATTTAATTGATAAAGGCATAAATACTATTAAAATAATCAACATCATGGGATCTGAAGTATATTCTACTGTAGTAGATGGTAAAGATCACTTAACAATTGATTTATCTAATCTACCTGCTGGTATGTATATCATTAATGTATCTAACAGCACTGGTAATAGTGCAAAGAAAGTTATGAAAAAATAATTTTTGCTGCTTTATAGAAATATAATAAAAAAGATAGCCGTGCTATGCACGGCTATCTTTTTTATTACCTAAATAACTTATGATTTATATCAATTTATTTTTTATAAATTTGCATAAAAATAATTATGAAAAATCAATCATGGTTAAATAGCTCTCTAGATAATAAATATCTAACCTTTCTATTTAGCTTAGATGAAAAACTAAATAAAAGCAATGACGTAGAAGAGATTTTTAATTTTATTATAAATAATATATTTAATTATTTTTCTGAGTCGGATTTGATAAAAATTAATATTAAATACAAAAATGATAATTATGGAGATGAGATAGACAATATTAACAAATCTAATATTTTATCCATTCCTATAATAGTTAATAATGAGGAAAAAGGTAAGATGACATTTTATTATCGCGATATAGATGATAAAAAAATAGAATTTTCAAAAGCAGAAAAAGACTTTATAAAATTATTAATTGATAGATTATCAGACTATTTAAGTACAATAGAAAAGATAGGAAATACATTATATAAAGAATATACACCTATTTATAATGCAAAGATTACAGAAAAATATTCACAAGATTTAATAAATTGGCTGTCGGTATTTAATCTAACAGTAAATCAGATAGATGAGTTGCTACACACTTGTTTGAATTTTAGGAAAGGCGAAACTGTATGTAAACAAAGTGCTTTCTCCTCATATTTTATTTTGCTAGCAGAAGGATATTGTAAATCATTTGTAGAGGATAGCAAGGGACATACCTTGAGTTTTATGGTAAATAAAGCATTTGAGTTTGTAGCACTTTCATCATTGTATGGCAAAACATTTTATTTTACTACAGTTACATTAACACCATGTAAGATTTATTTAATAGAAAAAAACGACTTTCTAAACATTATGGAGCATAATAAAGATTTTCATAGAGAAGTAACTAAATGGTTATGTGAAAATTATAATATCGTTTTTGAGAAATTAGCTATTAGAGGACTCAAACAAACTATAGGTAGAGTGGCTCATACATTACTATATCTCAGCCAGACAGTTTTTGAAAGTGATGTGATTCCAAATTTAATAACTAGAAAAGATATAGCAGAATTCTCTGGTATGTCTAATGAAAATTGTGTAAGAATATTATCGTCTTTTAAAAGAGACAATATAATAAAATACACCAAAAATGGCATTCAGATAAAGGACTTAGACCTATTAAAAACTATAATAGTAGCTGGATAAAAGATATAATTTTTATAGAGAGATTTTAATAATATGGATTAGCAAATGTTTTTACATCTTCTAAACTAACTTTTTCATTGCATAGAATCATTAGTCTCTCAATAATATTTCTAAGCTCTCTCACATTACCACGCCAAGGCAAATTTTTTAAATATTCTATTGCATCTAGCTCGAAAGTCAATGGATTTTTTTTCATAGCTTCGCTAAACTCTTGAATAAAATAATCTATCAATAAAGGGATATCATCTTTTCGTTCTCTGAGAGGTGGAACCTCAATAATAATAACTGCTAATCTATGAAATAAGTCTTCGCGAAATCTTTTATTTTGTATTTCATCAACCAGATTTTTATTTGTAGCAGCAATTACGCGTACATCTACAGGTATTTCTTTTTCGCCACCTACATGAGTTATTTTATTTTCTTCTAAAGTTCTCAAAACTTTAGCCTGTGCTGCTAAGCTCATATCTCCGATTTCATCTAGAAACAATGTGCCATTATTAGCTAATTCGAAGCTTCCTTTTTTAGATTTCACAGCCGATGTGAAAGCACCTTTTTCATGACCGAAAAGTTCACTTTCTATCAATTCAGAAGGGATAGCAGCACAATTAACCTCTATAAAAGGACCATTGGCACGAGGACTCATTTCATGTAACCAATGTGCAATGTTTTCTTTGCCAGTGCCATTTTCACCGACTATTAATACTCTAGCATCAGTAGGAGCTATTTTTTCAATATTTAATTTTAATTTTTTCATAACCTCAGACTCACCTATCAAAGCATATTTTTTTGATAATTTGCTTTTAAGTCTTTTAGTTTCTTCCATTAGATGAGATCTATCTAAAGCATTGCGTATAGAAATTAATAATCTATTTAAATCAAATGGTTTTATGATAAAATCAAAAGCACCTTTTTTAATAGCGTCTACTGCAGTATCTATAGTGCCATGTCCAGAAATCATTATCACGGGTACATCATAATTATGTAAAATTTTATCTAGAAGCTCCATACCATCCATACCAGGCATCTTAATATCACATAAAACAACATCAAAAGATTGCTGAGTTAGTAAATTTAATGCATTAGACCCACTATCAGCATCCATGACTTCATACCCCTCATATTCTAACATTTCTCTTAATGTCTCTCTCACAGCCTTTTCATCATCTACTATTAAAATTTTACTCATTTTTATAAATTTTTTCGAAATTATAAAATTATTTTTGTTAAATGGGAATTTATAATTTTAGTTTAATTGCATTATATCATCTATGAGCTAAATAGCTTAATTTAGAAGAAAACTATCTCAAACTATCCAGGTAAGTTCTCGTCTAATAATGCCAGCTAGAGGATAGGAGAATGGATAATTACGATTTTCTATAATTTCCTCTATCTCAAAATTAACGCAATAGTTGTCAAAGAATTCAACTTTCTTTTTTTCTAAATTTGTAAAGGCTACTCCTATATAATACAAACCTTGATTTAAAAGATTTTTTTCTAATTTAGCATATATTTTAAAAACACCTTTGCCCTTAGGTACTTTATCTCTATCAATAATGCTTGTTAATACATATTGATTATTTGATGTTAAAATGTGAATATTAGGATATAAATCATCATCATCAGTAAATTTCTCATAGACGATTTCGAAGTAAATATCTTCATCATTAGTAAAAGTAAATTTTTCATTATGTTCTTGATCTAAAATTCTAAAAGAAATTGGTCTAACGACTTCATTATTAATATTATTCCAAAATTTAGAAGTATCATAATGAGCTATTTCATTTATATATTTATCAATTACTTTGTTAGTAGCATCAAAAGTGTCTAAATGTCCATTAACAAGAAGAATAGATTTTTCGCAAAGGTTAGAAATAGCATTTAGATTATGACTAACAAAGATAATAGTTCTACCTTGAGTGTTAGAGATCTCATCCATTTTACCAAGGCATTTTTTTTGAAATTCAGCATCACCTACAGCTAACACTTCATCAACGAGCAAGATATCTGCATCTAAAAAAGCTGAGACAGCGAAAGCTAGTCTCATTTGCATACCTGACGAGTAGTGTTTCACTGGAGTATCTATGAATTTCTCTACACCAGAAAAATCTACAATCTCATCAAATTTTTGATTAATCTCGTATCGCTTCATACCTAAAATAGCACCATTAAGATACACATTTTCCCTACCAGTCAATTCTCCATGAAAGCCAGTTCCCACTTCTAATAAACTAGCCACTCTACCTCTTAATATTACAGATCCTTGTGTAGGATAGGTAATGCGAGAAAGAATTTTAAGAAATGTACTTTTACCAGCACCATTTTTGCCAATAATTCCTATTTTTTCACCTTTATCTATAGACAAATTGACATCATCCAGTGCTTTGATATAATGCTTTTTCCCTTGATTGGTTTTAGTTTTAAATAATTGAGTTATAGAATCTCTAAAAGTTAAATAGGAACCATGCAAATTACCCAATCTATATATTTTGGTTAAATGTTCTACTTCAATTATTGAATTCACAAACTTAAGATCAAATATTTAATAAAATAAAATAAATTATGCCAATGATAGAAGATATTAATACTCACTAGACCAAGCTACACTAACGACAGTATCCCCTTCTAGATAAAAATCTACCATATCATCTTCTATAGAGACACGTTTTTCGCCCCATTCTTCTACTTCTTCATCAAATTTATTATAACCAACACTGTTTAATAATTTTTTTAAGTCATTATAAGAAAGCCCTATGATTTTATTCCCTTTAAAATAGGTTTCAGGGAAAGAGCTTTCTATACCTTTAAGGACAAAATAATCATCTTCTATTTCATCAAAAAATAAAGATATATTATCTTCATAAAACCAAATACTTGTAACAGGTTCGTCATCTTCTTCTTCATATTTTTCAATATCTTCAGGCTCACCTAATATTTCTAAAACAGTATCTTGCGAGTCGCCAAATTTAAATAAATTAGAACCTTCTAAAGGTAAAATTTCCAATTTTTTAATTTTTTCCATATGGGTATTTTTTTATTAATGGTGAATTTTTTTCTTTTAACATATCTTTGAAAACAAGTTTATCAACAAAAGAAGGGAAAAACTTACCTAAAATTACTGTTAATTTTCCCTCAGTAGTCATGACTACTTGTCTTTTTCTTTTTTCTATTCCTTTTATAATCCTGCTAGCTACTATTTCTGCACTCATTAGTTTGCCTTCCTCTAAAGGAGTTTCTTTTTGTTGTGAGCCATCAGCAGTCAAAGCAGTATTTCTAATGTTAGATGAGGTAAAGCCAGGGCAAGCAATCATTACATGCAAACCAGTATAAATATTTTCTATTCTAATAGTATTGAGAAAACCATGAATAGCAAATTTAGAAGCAGAATAACCCGAACGAGCTGGCAAAGCCTGGTATCCAGCTATAGACGATACTCCTACTAAACTACCTTTATTTTTTAATAAATGAGGTAATGCATAATAAGTACAATTTACTGTACCCCAAAAATTAGTATTCATAAGCTCGTGTATAACTTCTAATTTCACATCATCGAAAAGTGCTCTCATGGATATACCAGCATTATTTATTAAAACATCTATACGTCCCCATTTTTCTGTAGTAATATCAATAAATTTCTTACAATCACTTTCTAGTCTCACATCTCCCTGAATAGGTAAAAAATCAGAATTTAATTTTTTAATTTCATTTTCTAAATCAAGTAATTTATCAATACTTCTAGCCAATCCAGCTACAAAATAGCCTTTTTGAGCTAATTGTATACATAATGCTCTACCTATACCTGACGATGCTCCTGTAACTAAAGCTACTTTATTTGGTGTCATTTTTATTAAATATTAGATTTTATTGAATATTTAGTATATTTTCTGCAAAATTAATAAAAATAAATTTCAAAAAATAAAAAAACATAAAGATATGTTTTGTAAATATTTATGGTGTGTTTTATTTTAGCTCAATAAAAAAATATATTGTTGAAAATCAATTTTTAAATAAGTATAGTAAAAATTAAATATAAAACTAAATATAGATGTATAAAAAAGTCTGCCGTATTATTATAAATATTTATAATTGCACATTTTTATTAAAATATACAAAAAAGGGAAAAAAATTATGTATTTAATTATTGGATTTGCTAAATTCATCAAGAAGAAAGCAAAATATAGTGTTGGGGGTTAAAAAGATATTAAAAAGATTGATATATATATGGAGGAGGTAAGGAATGCGAAGCATTAAAAAAAACAAGAAAATATTTTAAATGTTATAAAATAAATATGTCATTGCCATCAAATCACTGTACCGCTGCCATGCCCGCCGATCCGACGCCGCCAAATTCAATATCCTCCCCGTATCTCTTATCACCTCCTCCGCAAGATACTTGCCCTGCACTACAAACCACATTATGTAATTTGTCAAATACTTCGTTGCTACTCCATGAAACTTGAGATATATCCAACCTACAAAATCTTTGATCTTCTCATTAACCGTAGACACACTATATATACCCCGCTTCATTTTGTTTTTGTTAGTTATCTCTTTATGCTTAATATGTTCTGCATTAGCAGTCTTAAATGCTTTTTTATTACTACCACATATCACTGCATCGCTAGGTATTCTAGATTTTAGAAACTCCTC
>LUZL01000202.1 GCA_001603615.1 Bacteroidales bacterium Bact_20
GGCAGCCTCAGATTGGGAAGCATGGTATGTATACATGCGGTTGAGATTAAAGCCTAGAGAAACTTTAACATAGAAATGTGTTTTTCCTATTTTTTGCCCTTATTATTTAAATTATACTAAATTTTTATTTATTTAACTGAAAAAGTTATCTCAACCTATCTTAGATTCAAATATTTATGCGTTTGGATAGATAATCTCCATTTAGGATTTTTAAAAATGTAATTAATAATATGAGGTAAAAGACCTTTTGATCTAGACCATTCTGGTTGAAGAAATAGATAGCATCCTTGAGATACTAGTTTAGAACAATCTTCTGCAAATACAAAATCTTCAATATCTGTTATTATTACTTTTAATTCATTAGCATGTTTAAACCATTCATTATGTATATTTGAGTGATTTTTTGGACTTACGCATATCCAGTCTAAATCTTTTACAAATGGTGCTGTAGCTGCTGTTTCTATATGAATAGAGTACCCATTTTCATGAAATAAATTGATCAGTTGATCTAATGGATATAAAATAGGTTCACCACCTGTGAGCACAATATGTTTAGAATTGTATTTCTGTGCTTCTACTAATAGTTCAGAGGGAGTAGTCAATTTATTGATGTATGGATTCCATGATTCTTTACTATCACAAAACCAGCAACTCAGATCACAACCTCCTAATCTAACAAAAAAAGAGGCTAATCCAGTGTGTAAGCCTTCTCCTTGTAAGCTATAAAAGGTCTCTAATACAGGCAAGTGATTAGCGTCAATATTCAAATTATCTAATTGCATTGTATAATGTGATATTTTTTTATTTAAGGAATTTAAAAAAATTAAATAAAGACAATAAAAAAATTACTTTTTATGTTGTTCTATATAAGGCATTGCCATATGAAAGCCGTCTATAAGCATATTATCTAACCCTTTACTCGTAAAAGTACCACCAGATATAGCATCTACACCGTGTATCTCAGCAATGTTACTATGTTTCACACCCCCTTTGATGACAGATATACTTGTAAAATTATTATTTTCATCAAATATTTGTTTGCCTATAAATTGTTCTTGAAAAGGTAATCCAGATATTTCAGCACCTAAGCCTGGAGTTTCTCCTTTATGGTCAAAAACTGCTCCATGAATTGTATTTAAATCGTTTTCTAGAGCTACGTATCCCCAGATAGCTCCCCATAATCCCATACCATAGAATGGAATTACTGTAAGTGTGTCATTATCAGCTTTTATTAAATAAATTGGTAAAATGTAAGGTTTGCCTTCTTTAAATTTTTTTACTTCAGCGTTTACGTCTATATCAAAAGGTCTTACTTCGCCTTTTAGTCCATTATTATAATCATATTCTGCTATTATCTCACCTTTTTCGTTTATTGCAATTTCTTTTATTAATAATTGTTTATAGGTATCTTCAGCATTTTTAGTATCAAAATTTACTCTTGAAGCCCTAAGGATGTAACCAATTTTTTCATTTTTTTTATTTTTATCTTGAAAAGGTTTTAATGCTGTAGCCCCTAAAGTTAATAATATAGCAACTACTGCTATCATTATTATGGAATAAATGATAATATATCTATTTGTAAATTTAGCCATAACATTATGATTTAATTGTTTGAGATAATAAAGCTCTTTTTTTGCGACGGTTAATATTCTGTTGCACTACTAAATGGTCTATTAGAGGAGCGAAAACATTCATTAATAATATAGCTAGCATAGCTCCCTCTGGATAGGCTGGATTTACAACACGTATAAGTATACATAAGATGCCGATTAATAACCCATAATAAATTTTGCCAGCAGGAGTTTGTGCAGACGTTACAGGATCTGTTGCCATAAAAACTGCACCAAATAAAAATCCTCCCATAAGCAAATGATAATAAAAAGGAATTTGCATGTATTCATTTGCACCCCACAGGTTAAATATCAAGCCCATTGCAGCAGCACCTACTATAGCACTAATCATGACTCTTAGATTAGCTACACCTGTGAAAATTAGATAAATAGCACCTAAAATTATTAAAATTTTTGATGTTTCACCTATAGCACCTGGAGTGAAACCTAAAGACATTGTAAGCAATGATGGAGCTTGTGCAAATTGATTTTGTGCAGCTAAAGCTAATGGTGTAGGTCCACTAATGACATCTAATCCCTTACTAGCTACCCATATCGCATCGCCAGTCATACTAGCAGGATAAGCAAAAAATAAGAAAGCTCTTGTTAACAAAGCTGGATTTAAAAAATTCATTCCCGTACCACCAAATACTTCTTTTCCAAAAATTACTGCAAAAATAGTTGCTATTGACAGCATCCATAATGGTATTGTGGGAGGTACTATCAATGCTATGAGCATACCCGTTACTAGGAAACCTTCATTTACTTGATGGTGTCTTATCTGGGCAGAGGCAAATTCTACAGCTAATCCACTTACATAGCTTACTACTATTATAGGTAATATTCGTAAAAAGCCATACCAAAATATTCTCCAAAAGCCAGCTTCTTTGACTACTTGCCCCCAAGAGTCTATATCCAGTCCTAATTGTAGTCTAAAATGTTGAAGTCCGACATTAAACATACCAAATAGAACTAATGGTGCAAGAGCTATGAGCACATGTGTCATCAATCGTTTCGAATCCACATAGTCCCTTATGTGAGAGCCTTTCTCAGTAACTTTATTTGGTACGTAAAAGAACACTTCGAAAGCATCAAACGTGGAATGAAGGAAGTATAGCTTACCTCCTTTTTCGAAATTTGGTTTTATCTTATCTAAAAATGATCTTAACCAGTTCATATTTTTTAATTTTTTTATTTATTAAGTAGTTTCTTTTATCATTAGGTCTATACCTTTTCTTACGATTTCTTGTAAATTTATTTTTGAAACACATACATACTCTGGTAGTGCAAAGTCTTCTTCTACGATTTCATAAATTCCAAGATTTTCCATTTGTTCTATGTTTTCACTTAAAATAGCTTTTAGTAAATAAACTGGGTAGATATCAAAAGGGAAATATTTATCATATTGATCACTGAGTATAAACGGTCGCTCTTCGCCGTGCATGTTAGTATCTAAAACATATTTTTTATTTTTACTTCTAATTAACCAATTCATAACCATTCTAGATGGACTATATTTGGTAAATTTAGGAGCTACCCATCCAAAGAAATCATAGTAATTACCTTCTGGTATCACAGTAATTTGATTGTCATAATAACTAAGAAATCCTTCTATACCTGCATTAGTCCCTGTTAAGACATTACCACTTATTACACGTACATTATTTTGTTTTAATCTATTACTTAGCAGTGTATGCATAGAAATCCCTGGTAGGGCAGTCATATAACCACGTTCCTTAAGTTCACTTCCTGTGAGAACTATTTTTTTATGCATATCTAATCGTCCATTTTGGAACAGTCTACCAATAAAAATGACATCTTGTGTATACAAATACCAGTAAATATCACCTTTATTTATCGGACTTATTTTAGAAATTTGTACTCCCACATTACCTGTAGGATGTGGACCTTCAAAATAGTGCAACTCTACATTTTTAATATTTTTATAAAAATTAGATTTATTTCTTGAAGGAGATATATTTAAATGAATAGGGCAAGAAGTTAAAATTTTTAGTATGTCAATACCTTTTTGGAAATTATCTTCTTCTCCTTTAATTAAATAATCTGGATCTGCTGCTAATGGAGAGCTATCAAAGGCAGAAATGAAAATGGCTTTTGGCATATCCGATGGATTTGCTATTATACCATAAGGACGTTGCCTTATATTAACCCATAATCCACTTTCTAGTAATATCTGGATTATATTATCTCTATCTAATGTTGTTGGAATATTAAAAATTTTATTTTCTTGTTTTGTATCTGGTGAAATAATTATTTGTTTTAATAATCTTTTTTCGCCTCTTACAATAGCAGTTACAGTGCCACTAATAGGAGAGGTTACTAAAATATTCTCATTTAGTTTATTTTGAATAATAGGTTGCCCAACTAATACTTTGTCTCCCTCTTGTACAAGTAATCTGGGTGAGAAAAGTCTAAAGTCTTGTGGTAAGATAGCATATTTATCACCTACTAGGTCTGGTAAATCTATTAATGGTGCTTCCCCTTCTATAGGGATATTCAATCCTTTTTTTATTTTAAAATATTCTTGCATTTTAATATAAAATTTTCAAGTTGCTAAATTATAAATTTGTTTTGATATTTTATAAAAAAATAATAAAAATCATAATTAAATTTTGATATAAATTTGTATAAAATATAAAAATTAAGTGAAAAAGTGTAAATATAAATGTGAAAAAATATTTTCAATTATTATTTAATTATTAAAAAATGTATTAACTTAGCAAAAAAAATTACATATGCAGAATAAAAGTTTTTTTATTACATTTGCTTTAATATTTATTAGTTGCGTTTTTGCTTATGGGCAAAAAAATTTAGTTGCAGAAGCAGATGAAAAATATGAATTAAGTCAGTATTATAGTGCTTCGCAGTTGTATCTAAAGGCATATCCTAAAGTAGAGAATAAATTAGAAAAAAATAGAATATTATATAGAGTAGGTCTATGCTATTATCACATGGGAGATGCTAGAAAAGCAATATCATATTTTAATCGTGTCATCAGAGCTCAATATCCAGATCCAGAGGTATTTTGGTATACTGGTCTAGCATATATGACATTAGCAAATTATGAAGATGCATTAGCTAATTTCGAGCAGTATAAGAGCTTAGTCCCCAATGATACCTTAGTGGATATAAAAATAGAATCATGTAGATTGTCAAAAGCATGGATGGATAATCCTACGTTGTATGAGGTTACTAATGAGAGGAAACTAAATTCTAAAAATCAAGATTTTGCTCCAGTATGGGCTGATAAAAAATATAGGTCTATAATTTTCACTACAAATAGAGATGGAGTAGTGGGTAAAGGAGTAGATGAGTGGACAGGATTGCCTTTTACAGATTTTTTCACTGCAGAAAAAGATAAAAAAGGTAATTGGTCTGCACCAGTCACAGCTGATAATCAGGGAGTTTTAAACACTATACATAATGAAGGTGTAGGGTGCTTTAATAGTAAATTTAATACATTTTATTTTACAAGATGTATGGTAGAAAAAAAGAAAATATTAGGATGTAATATCTATACTACCATGAAACGTGGTAATACATGGTCTGAACCTGTACTTATCTCATTTTCATCAGACTCTGCTGCTACTTTTGGTCATCCAGCTATATCAAATGATGAAACTATGATAATATTTTCTAGTGATATGTCTGGTGGCTATGGTGAAAGAGATTTATGGATGGCTACTAAAACTAAAAGAAA
>LUZL01000203.1 GCA_001603615.1 Bacteroidales bacterium Bact_20
ATACCTGGTAAAGAAGCTCCTAAATTATTATTTGAAGATCATGTGAATGCTATGAAATGTGGTTCTGTAATAGTAGATCTAGCTGCAGCTACAGGTGGTAATTGTATTTTTACTAAAAAAGATGAAATCATTACTACTGATAATGGAGTAACTATCCTGGGAAAAGTAAATATGATGCCTACTCAAGCCAGCTTTTTATATGGTAATAATCTAATAAATTTTATCGAAGAGTTAGGTACTGCTGATAATTTTGCAATTAATATGGAAGATGATGTCATCAAACGAGCTATGGTAGTATATAATGGCAAAGTAAATTGGCCACCAGAACCATTGCCAGTGAGTGCTAAAAAACGAACTAATATTTCTAAATCTGTAGAACAAGAGACTATCTCTAAAGCTAAAAAAGCACGTAAACAATTGATTAATAATGCTATTTATCTAATTATAGTAGGAATAATATTATTTTTCCTTGGCAAGATAGCTCCACCAGAGTTTATGAGGCATATAACAGTTTTTGTTTTAGCAATTTTCGTTGGTTGGAATGTAATTTGGAATGTTACACATTCACTCCATACTCCACTGATGTCAGTTACTAATGCTATTAGTGGAATTATTATCATTGGTGGATTATTACAAATGCAAACAAATATAGCAGATGCTAGATCAATACTAGCCTTTATATCTGTATTAATCGCTTGCATTAATATTGTAGGTGGTTTTTTAGTTACTTATAGAATGTTAAAAATGTTTAAAAAATAATTAAGTTTATGATATCAGCAGAAATTCAAACAGCAGCATATTTATTTGCTTCTATATTATTTATTTTAAGTCTCTCTGGTTTGTCTAATCAAGAATCTGCTAAAAGAGGCGTAGTATTTGGTATTATTGGTATGGTAGTGGCAGTTGTAGCTACTTTACTAGGGAATATTCATGGTTATGGATATATAATTATTGCAATGTTAATAGCCTCAGTTATAGGTATATTAGTTGCTAGGAAAGTGCAAATGACAGCTATGCCACAGCTAATAGCTATGCTGCATAGTTTCGTTGGTTTAGCAGCTGTATTGGTAGGTTATGGATCATATATAGATCCTAAGACTTTAGATTTATTAGGTGCAGAGAGAACTATTCATTACATAGAAATATATCTAGGCGTCTTCATAGGAGCTATAACATTCACTGGATCAATAATAGCTTGGGGTAAATTAACCGAAAAAGTTACTCCCAAACCAATAGTATACAAAGGGAAAGATATGATTAATGTATTATTACTTTTAGTGTCTATTGTTTTAGGAGTATTTTTTGTATTAGCACCAGGTATAGAAGGGATGCCCTATTTAGCTATTATGACAGGAATAGCAGCTTTTTTTGGCATTATATTAGTAATGGCTATAGGAGGAGCAGATATGCCAGTAGTTATTTCAATGTTAAACTCTCTATCTGGGTGGGCAGCAGCAGCTTCTGGTTTTACTCTGGGGAATGATTTATTGATAGTAACAGGTGCTTTAGTTGGTAGCTCAGGTGCCATACTATCTATTATTATGTGTAAAGCCATGAACAGATCTTTTTTTGCTGTTATTTCTGGTGGTTTTGGGCAAGAAATTAAAACAGGTACTAAAATAGAAGGGAAGGTTACCTCCATTACACACGAAGAAGCAGCTGAATGGTTAAAAGAAGCTCAGTCTATTGTTATCGTACCTGGTTATGGTATGGCAGTAGCTAAAGCTCAATATCCTATTCATGATTTAGTAGAAAAACTAAGAAAAGAAGGTAAAACAGTAAAATTTGGTATTCACCCTGTAGCTGGTAGACTACCAGGTCATATGAATGTATTGCTTGCAGAGGCTAATGTACCTTATGATATCGTTTTAGAAATGGATGAAATAAATCCAGAACTTCCAGAAACTGACGTTGTTTTAGTGATCGGTGCTAATGATACTGTGAATCCAGGAGCTCAAGAAGATCCTTTTAGTCCTATCTATGGAATGCCAGTAATAGAAGTATGGAAAGCTAAAAGAGTCATAGTGATGAAACGTTCAATGGCTGTAGGCTATGCAGGTGTAGAAAATCCTTTATTCTATAAAGAAAATGCAGCTATGCTCTATGGCGATGCTAAAGAAAGTGTAGATAAGATAAATTCTCTTCTGTAATTTTATTTTTGATAAATACTAATATATTAACTGTGGTGGAATGAAAATCAAAAGTTTTCACTCTATCACAGTTAATTTTTATATTTCATTAGTTAATATTTTATTAAAATCTAAAAATCTAAATAAAACTTAAAATAAATTACATATTTTTATTCCTGATCAAAAGAAACAAGAGAATAAAAGATATTTTAATTTTTTGAATCATTTAAGCAAAAAAGAGTATTTTAAAAAAAAGATAAAAAAGATATGAAACTAATCCAATTTATTTACAAACATTTATTTTTGTAGTTTAATTCACATAACACAAAGAGCCTCTTTTAGAGGCTCTTTGTGAAAAAATTTTATAATTATGAAAAATTGTTGAGTTATTATGATCCTAGAGCAAATCTGTAAAATTTAGTAACTTTGATTTCTGGATCTATAGATTTTATATAGTCATTAACATTTTTATCATTTTCCATAATGTACTCTTGATTTAGAAGTGTACTTTCTTGATAAAATTTATTTAATCTGCCTTGAGCTATTTTTTCGATTAAATCTTCTGGTTTACCTTCTCTTCTTGCTAATTCTCTAGCTACATCAAGTTCTTTATTTATTACATCTTCTGATAAGTCATTTTTATCAATAGCTATTGGATTCATAGCAGCTATTTGCATAGTTAAATTACGACCAAGCTCTAAAGCTTTTTCTGAAGCTTTAGATAGACCAATGATAGCACCTACACGGCCATTATGATGATTATATCCTACTACTAGAGGGGATTCAATATATTCATAATGTGATAGTTGAATTTTTTCGCCAGATTTTGCCATGAAGTTATTAATATTTTCTTCAATAGTAATGTCATTAAGTGATGCTTTCAAAAGATCTTCTAGAGTCTTAATTTTATTATTTAAAGCGATATTTGCAATATCATTAGCTAATTTAACAAATTCTTCATTTTTAGAAACGAAATCTGTTTCGCAATTAAGCATCATTATAATACCGAATGATTGATCATCAGAAATTTTTGTAATTACAATACCTTCATTTGCTGATCTATCAGCTCTATTATTAGCAACTTTTTGACCTTTTTTTCTTAAAATTTCAATAGCTTTATCGAAATCTCCTTCAGATTCTTCTAAAGCTTTTTTACAATCCATCACACCTAAACCTGTGAGATCACGAAGTTTATATACATCTTTTGCACTAATATTTGCCATATATTTATTCCTTTTTTCTTGTTCTACGTTGTTTATTTGATTTTCCTTCTTCGTCTACCTCTGCAGAAGCTTCCATAACTTTTATTTTCTTTTCTTTTTGTTTTTCTTCACTATATTCGTCATCTTCTTTTTCTGCTTCTTCCATAGCACCTATACGTTCATTGAGACCTTTATTCACTGAATCCACGAAACTTTCTAAAATTGTTTGAATAGATTTAGCAGCATCATCATTAGCTGGAATAGGATAATCAACTAATTGTGGATTAGCGTTAGTATCTACTATAGCGAAAACAGGTATATTAAGTTTTTTAGCTTCAGCTACAGCAATATGTTCTTTTATAATATCAACTACAAACAGAGCACTCGGTAGTCGTACCATAGTAGCGATAGAGCCAAATGTTTTTTCTAATTTAGCTCTTTGTCTAGCAAGCTGAAGTCTTTCTCTTTTAGAAATATTAGAAAATGAAGGATCGTTCATCATTTTATCTATTTGTTGCATTTTTTTGATAGATTTTCTAATAGTAACGAAATTTGTAAGTAATCCGCCAGGCCAACGTTCAGTAATATAGGGCATGTTAATTTTTTTTGCTGCATTACCTACTATTTCTTTAGCTTGTTTTTTTGTTCCTACAAATAAGATTTTTTTGCCAGCACGACCTAGGTTAAAACCTGCTTGATTAGCTTCTTCTAATTTTGCTAAGGTTTTATTTAGATCTATGATATGAATCCCATTTTTCTCCATAAAAATATATGGAGCCATGTTTGGATGCCATTTACGAGTTAGATGTCCAAAATGACATCCAGCTTCTAGGAGTTGATCGAATGTTAATTGTTCCATGTATTATGTTTTTTGTTTACTTTCCTTGTTATATCAACCATTGAGTAGTACAATATATTTATCTGTAGTCTCAATGATTTGGATACTAAACTTTGATATTTCATTAGCATTAACGCTTAGAGAATTGATTCTTTTTACGTGCTTTTGGTTGACCGGGTTTTTTACGTTCTACCATACGTGAATCTCTTGTTAAGAGTTTATGTTTTTTTAATATAGGTTTAAATTCGGGATTTTCTTCTACTAAAGCTTTAGCTATTGCTAAACGCAAAGCTTCTGCTTGTCCTTTTATGCCACCACCATCCAATCTGCCTTTTACACTATATTGTCCTAATGTTTCTGTCAATTTTAATGGTTGCTCTACAATATAATGTAGCGATAATGAAGGGAAATATTCTTTGTAATCTCTATTATTAATAATAATCTCTTGCTTTCCATCTTCTATTTTTATAAGACGTATCCTAGCAATAGCTTCTTTTCTTCTACCAGAAATTATTTTATTTTCCATGCTAACTATTTTATTTTATTTATATCAATGATTTTAGGTGATTGTGCTTGATGTGGATGTTCTGCTCCTGCATATACATGTAGATTCTTATAAATTTGTCTTCCTAGTCTATTTTTAGGTAGCATACCTTTCACTGCGTGTTCTACTATAAAAGTAGGTTTACGTTTAATAATGTCAGCTGCAGATTCTCCACGTCTACCATGAGGATATCCTGTATAGTGATAATACATTTTTTGCTGAAATTTCTTACCTGTCAATACGATTTTATCTGCATTGATAACTATCACATTGTCTCCACAATCTACATGTGGTGTATAGCCAGGTTTGTGTTTACCTCTTAATACATATGCGACTCTCGATGCTAATCTACCTACTGGCAAACCTGCTGCATCTACCACTACCCATTCCTTATTTACAGTTTGAGCATTCAAATGTACCGTTTTATAACTTAATGTATCCATTGATTTAATTTTTCAGTATTTTGGTTTGCAAAAGTAATAATTTTTTTTCTAACAAAAAAATTTTATTACAAATCTTTT
>LUZL01000204.1 GCA_001603615.1 Bacteroidales bacterium Bact_20
AATGTATCATTTATCCACCCGACGAAATCACTTTCTTTATCCTTCACTATCGCTAAGCCATGCTGCCCAAACTTTTTTTTACGATTTGTTAATAATAAAAATTTTTATGTAAATTTGCTAAATTATTTGTGTTGTTTAATTAGTATATTATTGTTTATATCCTATGTATATTAAATTAAAAAATAAAAAGTTTATTATTTTTATTTGTTTTAGTTTATTTAATCTTTCTCTCATAGCACAAGTATTCGTGAGGGTAGGCATTAGAAATGATCTTAATACTTTGAAACTTAAAATAATAGAAGGTGATTATATAATTACTAATGGCAAAGATACTTGTTTTTTAAAACAAGGTGACTCTATTCTTATAGAAAATAATAGGAAAAATTTAATCGCTAAAAGTGGAAAAAATTATTTGAAAGGAGATAGTATATTTTTATTTAGTACAATAGAAAATGGAGTTTTTTCTGCTTTAATTAAAGATAAATATATTTATTATGAAGATAATGCTCTTTTTTATCCTTATAATGATTTTAATATTAATTTTATAAATAAATTAGAAATAGACAAATATGTGGCTTCTGTTATTTTATCTGAGACATATCCTAATTTACCCTATGAATTTTATAAAGCAAAGGCTATTGCTGTACGTACATTTACTATTTATATGATTGATAGCGAAAAGAAACATTTAACAGATAAATTTGATTTATGTAATACTACTCATTGTCAGGTATATAAAGGCAAATGTGATTATAAACCGATCATAGAAGCTTGTAATGAAACTAAAGGGATGATAATTGTAGACGATAACAATTTACCTATATTGGCTGTTTATCATTCTAATAGTGGAGGATTAACAAATAGTTCAGAAAATTATTGGGGTAAACCATTTCCTTATCTTGTTACTATTAATGACCAGTATAGTGCAAAATCTAAAAATAGCACTTGGACATTCTCTTTACCTAAAGAACAATGGGTATCTTATTTGGCTAAAAATGGTATAGATTCTTCAAATAAGAATTTTCAAAATGCTTTTAATTTTTATCAACCTATAAGAAAAAAATTTTTTATTGATACATTGACCTTGCGAAAAATTCGAGAAGATTTTAATCTTAAATCAACTTATTTTAATATTGTTGAAGAAGGTGACAAGGTTATTTTCAATGGCAGGGGTTATGGACATGGTGTAGGACTCAGTCAAGAAGGTGCCATAGAGATGGCAAAAGATGGAAAATCTTTTATAGAAATTTTAGAATTTTATTATCCAAATACTAAAATTTCTTATTTAAACCTCTGATAATAATGGATTGGTCAAAAGCTCCATTAGTAAGGGTAGTTTTATTATATCTTTTGGGTATCTTCATTTATAAATTATTCCCTTTTCATGGATTTTTTTATGTTATTATTTTAATAACTACTTTTTTATTAATAATTTCTTATGGATTTTATTTATATTATAAACGATCTATCACTTCTACAACAATAATTTTATCTATACCATTATTTATAGTTTTATTGTCATTAGGCTATTTTAGGAGTTATTCTTTTGATGAAAAAAATAGAGTAAATTATTATGAAAATTATATAGATAAAGCTTCATATTTATATGGTGATATTATTAGTACAAAGTCTTTTTCTCAAACTAAAACCAAAGCTACTGTCAAGTTAAATAAATTGCTAGTAGATAGCCAATGGGTAAATACAAATGGGAAAGTTCTAGTTTATCTAAATATACCAGTAGATAGTTTTCATTTTCAAAATTATTCTATATTATTTAATAATACTTTACAAAGACCAGAAGGTACTAAATATCCTTATGAGTTTGACTACTCACGATATCTAGCTAATTTACAAATATATCATACTGGATATATAAATGACTATGATTTTACTTTAATCAAAAGAAAAAGTAATATTGTAGATAATTTTTCTATTATTAGAAATAAATTAGTTAGATTTATTTATGATAACATAAAAGATAATACATCTGCAAACTTTATAAGTGCTATGTTATTGGGGTATAAAGATGAATTGGATGCTGATATACTACAAGATTTTCAGCAAGCTGGAGTTGTGCATATATTATCTATTTCAGGTTTGCATGTAGCATTAATATATGGGGCGATATATTTGTTATTTTCACTTTTAGTGCCTTTTAAATATAAAACTAAAATCACAATACCATTAGCTTTGATTACATTATGGTTATATACTTTAATGGTAGGTGCTATGCCTTCAGTAGTGAGAGCTTCTATTATGCTTACATTATTGCAATTGGCACCCGTTGTTAATAGAAATGTAAATAAATACAATTCATTAGCAGCTGCAGCATTGATAATTTTGATTATTAATCCTTTACAATTGTACTCTTTGGGGTTTCAATTATCTTTTTCGGCAGTTTTAGGAATATTTTTTTTCAATGCTCCCATAATGCGTCTTTTCAAAACAAATAAAAAATGGCAGAAATGGTTAATAGCTTCCTTATCAGTAACTATAGCTGCACAATTAGGCACTTTACCTTTTACTTTGTATTATTTCCATCAATTTCCTACTTATTTTTTCATAGCAAATTTAATAGCTGTACCGTTTGCTACTTTATTAATTTATGTAGGATTTATTAATATAATATTCGCTATTATACCATTATTAGGTGATTTTATTGCTATAATTTTTGCTTTTTTAGTTGAAATATTTATAAAATTTATAAGCTTAGTTTCTGATTTACCCTACTCAACAATTTCTAATGTTTTTTTGACTCCTGGGGCAGCTTTTATGATAGGTATTATTATTATTTTAATTGCTATAAAAATTTATTTTAAAGAGACAAAGATTTTTCCATTTTTATTGACTGCTGTTATATTTTTGGGTATAATATATAATTTTTCCTTATTTAATAGAATTCATTCAAATCCATCATTTGAAATATTAAACAGTAAATATGCTATAATTGGTCAAAAAGATAGAAATAATTTTGATTATATTATTATTAAACCAGATTCTATAGATACACCAAATATTAGTCGTCAAATAGATGCATTTTGTACATATTATTTTTGCAAAAATTTAAATGAATATAATATTGATCAAAAGGTAAAAAATAATTTATTTTATGTAAATAGCCCTGTAATAGCTAATAATGAAAATAATTATTTAATAAGAAGGAGAAATGAACTAATAGATTTGACTGAGCAGAGTTACAAAATAAAGATTATTAATATAGGATGGTGGAAACTAAAATATGACAATGTTAAATAAAAAAATCAAAGTTTTATATTCAATTTATTTAATACTACAATTAATTTTAGTTTGTTAGTATTAGTTATACAGTTATTTTGATAATTATTTTATTAAAAAAATTATTATATAATCAATAGAGAAACTATGAAATTAGCTATGGATAATAATACACCAAATGCTATTACAAGTTCAGAAGTTTTAGCATCCATATGAGTAATGTCTGATAGAGTATCCAAAGTAACTTTATTCATAATATTTATGTTCCTTATAGCTATCGGTAATGATAAAAGAACTATTAAACATAGTGGATGTAAAAGATTTAAAAATATCAAAAGTACTGTAAAAAGGTAGGCAGCAATTATTAAAACAGCATAATAAGTCTTTGCACGTTCTAGTCCCAATCTCATTGCTGGCGTTTTAATTTTTGCTTTTTTATCATAAATCATGTCTCTAGTATTATTAGCATTTAAGATGTCAACGACTATTAATGCAATAGGTATATTAATAAGTAGAGCATCTAATATTAATTGATTAGTCATCACATATGCTGTCCCCAATCCAATTAGTGGACCATAAACTATAAAAATAACTAAATCACCTAAAGAAATATATTTGAATCTAGTATAAAATATTGTAAAAAAAACACCTATAGCACCTATCCATAGTAAATGGTAGCCAGATCTAAAAGTCAAAAAAATACCTAGAGCTATTCCGACTAATAACAGACAATATCCATAAATCATAAATGATCGTGGTTTAATGTATCCTTCTACTACCATACGCCCACCACCTAGAGATTCTGGTTTATCTACATGATGTTTATAATCTATATAATCATTTATAATATTGCTGCTAGCTTGGAAAATGCCTGCTCCTAATAATGCTAAAAATCCATTTAATAAATTAATATATAATGAATATTCCGTTTTGATAAAATAAATATAAGTAATAGTAATTAATGCTGGAATAGTAGATGCTACCAAAGACCAGGGTCTGAAAGCTATCAAATAGTTTTTTACACTCATTATAATTATTTTTTAGCAAAAATAATTATAAATGTTGTATTAATAAATTTAATTTAAATTAGAATAATTAGTTTCTACTAATACTTGGCATTCTTTAAATCCTTTACCCCAAGTGAAAGTATAAGTAATTATTGTGTCGGAGAATAATTCACCAAAAATATATTGAGCACTTGATGTATTTGTACTAGTAGTGTGTTGTTCTATTGTTGGCTTTCCATATTTATCTAATACCTCTTGAATTTCTTTATCACAATCGGCATATGACTCTTCTTTGCATCCTATAAATGCCATTGATATGGCTAAAATAAATAATAAAATTTTAATTTTTTCATATTTATATTAATTTATTGTTTGACATGGCAAATTTATATTAAATTTTTTATATAAAAAAATACTTTTTATATAATTTGTAATTTTTATATGAAATAAGTATAAAATATTTTTATTTATCTTCTTACATATTAAATAAATTTTAATTTTCTAGTATTTATAAAGTTTAAAATTTTAAAAATAGATTTTCGAAAAAAACAAAATTAGACTTTTTATTATAAAAAAATTATTATTTTTGCAAAAATTATTCTGGCGGGATAGCTCAGGTGGTTAGAGCGACGGATTCATAACCCGTAGGTCGCGAGTTCAACTCTCGCTCCCGCTACTAAAAATCAATTTTCATTTACGGGGCGTAGCGCAGTTGGCTAGCGCACTTGCATGGGGTGCAAGGGGTCGTCCGTTCAAGTCGGACCGCTCCGATAGAGAAAGGAGATAATTTTATCTCCTTTCTCTTTTTTAATAAAGTTTTTATATCTTTTTTCTTAATTTTGTAATATAATTATTTTTATTATGCTAAACCAAGCTTTTAACAAAGGATGTTTGTCTAATGGACTTAGATATATACTTTATCCTGTAGAAGACACATCTCTAGTGTGTGTGAACATGTTTTATTTTGTAGGATCTAGAGATGAGGAACCAGACAAAACTGGATTTGCTCATTTATTTGAACATCTCATGTTTGCTGGTAGTGAAAATGTACCATCTTTTGATAATGAGGTAGAAAGTGCAGGAGGAGTAAATAACGCTTTTACTACACAGGATTATACCGATTATTTTATCGAATTACCAGCGGATAATATAGAGCTAGCTCTGTGGTTAGAAAGTGATAGGATGCATCATCTGAATATTAATGAGAGAAGTCTAAATATTCAAAAAAATGTTGTTATAGAAGAATTTAAAGAGACACATCTAAATCAACCTTATGGAGATTTATTTCATATTTTATCAGATTTATGTTTTACTAATAGTCCATATAGATGGCCTACAATAGGACTTTCGCCAGAGCATATAGAAAAGGCTACTATCAAAGATGTAAAACTTTTCTATGATAAATGGTATCAACCAAGCAACGCTATTTTGGCTATTAGTGGGAAATTTCAGGATAATATTGAAGATTTAATAAAAAAATATTTCGAAAATATTCCTTCTAATCCGATAAATGAACGTAATTATCCATTAGATAATCCTATAGATCATCAAGTAAAAAAAATAGTGAAACGTGATGTACCGCTAAATCTTATTGTTATTGCATTTCCAGTCCCTGGCAGATTATCTACTGACTATTCTACTTATGATATTTTATCTGATATTCTAGGAAATGATAATTCATCGCGTTTGTACACTTCGTTAGTGAAAGATAAAAAATTATTTATATCAGTAGATGCTAGTTTGATGGGAAGTGTAGATCCTGGATTAATGCTTATCATAGGAATTGTGAAACCTTCGGTAGACATTAAAAAAGCGGAGGCAGCTCTGTGGGATGAATTAGTTAATTTTAATAAAAAACCTATCACAGATAGAGAACTGGATAAGGTTAGAAATATGTATATAAGTTCTCTATCAATGGACATTTATGATTTACAAAAGGTAGGGTTTGAGTTGTCTTTTTATGAAGCATTAGGCAATGCAGAACTCTTATTTGAAAATTATAAAATCTATAAATCTATCACAAAAGAAGATATTATGAATTTGGCAGATAGATTGTTTAATCCTGATAGAGCTTTTGTTTTGAATTATTTAAAAAAATGATTGATTATGAGACCGAATATCAATATACCTAGAGAACCTGAAATTCCTATTGTTGAAGAATATTCATTAAATAATAAAAGTAAGTTATTCACATTTGCTACTAGACGTACAGATCTAGTTTCCTTTTATATAACTGTACCATGTGGTTATAAATATTCAAAAAATCCAGTGATTGGAAAATTTGCTTGGGAAATGATAAAAGCTGGTACTAGTAAGAAAAATTCTATTCAAATAGCAGAAGAACTCAATTATTATGGGGCTTCATTAGATGTCTCTGTGAGTCCAGACACAGCTAATATATCTTTAATTGCTCTTAAGGATTTTTTTCTACAAGCTATAGATTTATTGTTTGAGCTTATAACTGACTCTATTTATCCTAAAAAGGAATTATTACTTCAAAAACAAGAAACGATAGGTATTTTAAAAGTTGAAAATAAAAGAGTAGAATCTATCGCAACTAAAAATTTTTATAAATTGCTATTTGGTCCTAATCATCCTTATGGTAGATATTTGAAATATACTGACATATTTTTAGCTCAAAGGCAAAATTTATTAAATTTTTCAAAAAAATATTTTGATTTTTCACAATCTCTATTTGGCTTAGCTGGCAATTATGATGATCAGATAGTTAAGTCTATTACAGAGCATTTGAGTTTATTACCTAATATAAATCTCCAAGATATCGCTATCTATAGTGTAAAACCAAATAAGAAAACTATTCACATTAATAAGAAAAATTCTTTGCAAACGGCAATTAAAATCGGTTGCCAGATTAAGTCATTAAAAGAGCAAGATTATCCATATTTTCTAATTGGACAAACAATTTTTGGTGGATATTTCGGAAGTAGATTAAACAAAAATATTAGAGAAGAAAAAGGCCTCACCTATGGTATTTTTTCTAGGACTAATCATTTTAAATATCAATCTGTATGGAGCATATCTGCAGAGGTGAAAGCTGATCAAACAAATTTTGCTATTAATGAAATAAAACAAGAATATGATAAGTTTATAAATGAGCCCATTAATGATGAGGAGCTGAGTAGAGTAAGAAATTATATGATGGGTACTAGCTTATTTGCATTTGATGGAGCTTTTAATATTATAAAAAATCAATTAAAAATGAGTGATTTAGGCGTATCGGTTGATACATACTATAGAAAT